>JAGQVV010000007.1:0-21357 GCA_020437805.1 Flavobacteriales bacterium | reverse complement strand
GGCAGGCGCCGGTGTTGTTGGCGAATAGGAGAACGTAGTCAAGGCTCAAGATACAAGTGTCAAGACATAAGGAAACAAGGTTAGCGATGCACCAGACCTTGATCACTTGACACTTGAGCCTTGTGACTTGAGTCTTGTTTTGGGCATGCCGGTGTTGAATGCACACCGTCGGGCTATCCGCTGTACTCCGCAGTTCCTCGGCCAACGCCTCGGTCCTTTGCGGGGTGCCGTTACTATCCCTCACGCGGGGATCGACCTTACTCCACGATCACCCGGACGACTTCTCCACGAGCCGACCGCAGCCCATATAGACCGCTTTCGAGCGTCGAGATATCCAGCGCATTCACCCCGGGGCGAAGTGTGAAGGAGCGTACCCGTTGCCCGGCGCTATTGATCAGTTCCGAAGGTGTGTTCTGCGCACCGGGGTAACTCACGTTCAGCACATGCGATGCCGGGTTGGGCCATGCATGCAACGTCGAACGGCGTTGTTCCGCGAGGCCCACGTTCAGCACGACCAGTACCGTATCACTGCTCCATTCGCAGCCGAAGGCATCCGTCACCAAAGCATTGTAGTTGCCTGTCAACTCCGCCACGTGTGAAGCACTGTCACCGCCGACCGCTGTCGTTCCGTTGAAGAACCAAGTGTAGCTCTCGCCACCTGCGATCCAGAGTGAATCATCCTGCACTTGAAGTGTGTAACCCGGGTCCGTCGCTTCTTCAACATACACGGTGTCGATGTGCACTTGCCCATTAGCATCGTTCACCTCCACGATGTAGAAGTCGGCGCACAGATCACCGATCACCGAGGAAGTAGCACCTACACTCCAGTTGTACGTGAATGGACCTTGACCATTCGTGAAGGCTACTGCTTCACCGGTACACGCTCCGGGGCAAACCTGCGCGGCATACGTGCTCACATCGAAGGTGGTGTCCGTGGCGGAGATCATCATGGCGTCACCGTTCGCCACGTCGTCAATGGTGGTGCTGCCGTAGGTGACGGTCCCCCAATAATAGCCACCGAAGTACAATTGATGCGGTGCTTCGGCCTGCCGGTGGATGCAAAGCGGTACATCGCGCTGGCCAGCACCTGCCTTCTTCGCCCAGACCACTTCCCCATCGCCATCCAGCTTCAGGATCGCGATGTCCTCGCCGCCGGAACTGGACAGGGAGGTACCGAAGAAATCGACCGTGGCATTGAACTGCACGGCCACATACGCATTGCCCTGACCGTCCGCAGCAGCGCTCCAACTCAGGTCGCGTTGCGTGGATCCGGTGCTCTTTCCCCATTGATAGTTCCCGTCCGCATCGAACTTCAGGATCATGAAGTCATCGTTGCTGCTCACCGAAACAAGCGTGTCATCCGGCAGGAACATGCTTCCCCAGAGCCTGCCCACCATGAACACATTGCCGAGGGTATCCGCTGAGATACCCATGCCTTCGTGATCGCCTGAACCATAGCTGTTCGCCCAAAGCGCATTGCCGTCGAGGTCGCATGCCAGGACATACGCCTTCCCTCCCATGCTATTGGTCGATATGGGTACACCGTCGAATTCACCGGACGTGAAGCTGAACTGACCGGTAACGAACAGGCGACCATTCGCCACGGAAATACCCCGCGCCGATTTGCTCTGCCCGTTGCCTGTACTCGCCTTGGCCCATTGCACGGTACCTGTGCTATCGTAACGGGCCACGAATAATTGGCGTTGGTTGTTGTTCGTGATCTGGAGGGGATCGAAGCGCACGGCGGACCCGCCAACGAATCCTGTGATGAACACATCTCCTTCCGGCGAAACAGCGATGCCACGCGCCTCATCGCTGGAACTGCTACCGGCACGGCGCGCCCAGAGGCAAGTACCATCCACATCATAGCGGGCCAGGAAAATATCGTCACCGATGTACGAGCCCAATGATATACTGTCGCTGAAGACCGCAGTGCCGTTGTAACTCCCGGTGATGTAGATCCGATCCTCCGCATCGATGGCGATATCATAGGCCAAAGCATCATCGAAGGTGACCAGCACGCTCCGCACCCACAAGCAATTCCCTGCGATATCATACTTCGCCAACACACCGGCCGTGTTGCTTCCCGTGGTGATGGTCCCGCAGCCGAACTCGGATGTCCCTCTGACACTTCCCGCCCAGTAAGCATTGCCCTGGCTGTCCGTGGCTATGCCATAGCACTGGTCCACATTGCTGCCGTCGCCAGCACTCACGGCCCAGTTCCAAACTTGGGCCTTGCTATTGGAGAGGAAAACGAGCAAAAGGAAAGACATGAACGTGCGCATGGGGTAAAGATCGCGCTTGCCGATCGTAATTCTTGGCTCCTTTGGTCGTCCCACCGCACAGCCCACCCCACCACCGTTCATGTGATCATGACTGACCACCGACTTCCCTTTCGCATCTTCGCCCGTACCAAACCTCTTCCGCATGGAACTCGTCATCAACGGACTCAGCAAGACCTATGGTAACGGCGTGAAGGCGCTGGACAACGTCAGCCTCACCATCCCTACCGGCATGTTCGGGTTGCTTGGCCCCAACGGTGCGGGCAAAAGCACGTTGATGCGGATCCTGGCCACCTTGCAGGAAGCCGATGCGGGAACCGCCATGCTGGGCGATATCAACGTACTGAAGGACAAGGAGGCCGTACGAAAGGTACTCGGATACCTGCCCCAGGAATTCGGGGTGTATCCCCGTGTGAGCGCCTACCAGATGCTGGATCACATTGCGCTGCTGAAGGGTGTGACGAAGGGAAGCGAAAGGAAGGACCTGGTGGAGGCCCTGCTGCAGAAGGTGAACCTGTGGGAGCACCGCAAGCGGCGGATCGCCGGGTTCAGCGGGGGTATGAAGCAGCGTTTCGGCATCGCCCAGTCATTGATCGGGGAACCGAAGCTGATCATCGTGGATGAACCGACCGCAGGTCTCGATCCCGGTGAACGCAACCGTTTCTACAACCTGCTCACAGAGATCGGTGAGAATGTGGTGGTGATCCTGAGCACACACATCGTGCAGGATGTGCAGGAGCTCTGCAAGAACATGGCGATCATCAACAAAGGGCAATTGCTTTTCGCCGGTGCGCCGAACGATGCCTTGAGCAGCATCGACGGCAAGGTGTGGGAGAAAACGATCGTGAAGGAGGAGCTGGAACGCTACTCGAATACGCACCACGTCATCAGCAACAAACTGGTGGCTGGTCGACCGGTGATCCACGTCCTCGCTGATGCGCCACCGGAAGAAGGCTTCGTGAAGACCGCGCCGACCTTGGAGGACGTGTTCTTCAGCACCATCACCGCTACAACACCTGTACTGGCATGATCGGCCGCATCTTCCTTTTCGAAGTGCGCTATTGGCTTCGACAGCCCATGGTGTACATCTTCTTCCTGCTCCTCGGTTTCATGTGCAGTGCGGCGGTGGCCGTGGACAATATCCGGATCGGCGGCAGCATTGGCAGTGTATACCGCAATGCGCCGGAGGTGATATACAACTTCCACGGGATCATGTCGTTCCTCGCGCTGCTGATGGTCACGGCCTTCGTGAACGGCACCGCGATCCGCGACTTTCAACACAACACGGCACAGATCACCTTCAGCACCCCGATCACCAAGGCGCAATACCTGATCGGAAAATTCCTGGGCAGCACCGTCGTAGCGGTGATCCCTTTGCTCGGCATCAGCATCGGCATCATCGTAGGCAGTTGGTGGCCTACCATCGACCCGGAACGGCTCGGTCCTACCCTGCTCGCACCGCACCTATCCGCGCTCTTCATGATCACGTTGCCGAACGTGCTCTTCATCTCGGCGGTGATCTTTGCTGTGGGCATCTTGGCACGCAGCACGGTGGCTTCGTTCATCAGCGCGATCGTGTTGATGGTCGGCTACCTGATCTCCCAGAGCTTGATGAGCGGGCTGGAGAACGAGGTGAGCGGCGCTTTGCTGGACCCCTTCGGCCTGAATGCACTGGACCAAGTGACGAAATACTGGACCGTGAGCGAGAAGAACAGCCTGTTGCTACCTACCAGCGGCGTGCTGCTGTGGAACCGCCTGCTCTGGATCGCGATCTCCATCGGCGTGTTCGCATTCGGCTACTTGCGCTTCAGCTTCCACGAGCGCAAACAGAAAGGTGCTGTGGTGGCCGATGAAGTGGCCTTGATCTCCGCGCGCGCCGTGCCCTTGCCCGCTGTGAAGCGCAACTACGGGACCTGGGCCAATTGGAAACAATTCCTGCATTGGATCCGCATGGACCTGAAGAGCATCGTCACAGGACCTGTGTTCATCATCGTGATGGTGCTCGGGGTGGCGCAGCTGATCAGCTCCCTCTCGTTCGTGACGAGCATGTACGACAACGTGACGTACCCGGTCACCTACAACGTGATCGACCTTATCCAGGGATCCCTGTTCCTCTACGTCATCATCATCGTCACCTTCTACAGCGGCTACTTGATCTGGAAGGATCGCGAAGCAGGCATGAACGATATCGCCGATGCACTCCCGACACGAAGCTGGCTGGGACTGATCGCGAGGTTCACGACAATGATGGTGTTGTTGTTGATCGTGCTGTTGCTCTCCACGGCGGCGGGAATGATCACACAATTGCTGAATGGCTATACCAACCTCGAGGCCTCGGTCTATCTCTACTACTTCATCATACCGGCCCTCCTTTCCTTCGGCTTTCTAGTGATGCTGGCCATGTGCGTTCACACTTTGGTGAACAACAAATACCTCGGCTACTTCACCTTCATTCTCGTGGTGATCCTGAACCTCTTTCTCTGGGGCGGGATCGACATCGAAAGCAATTTGGTGCAAATGAACGGCTCGCCCGGACTGCGCTATTCGGACATGAGCCGCTTCGGTCCATTCGTTACGGGCTGGGTTTTCTTCAAGACCTACTGGTGGTTGTTCGGCGCGATCCTGCTGTTCATCGGCTTCCTGTTCCTGGTGCGAGGCCGCGAGAATGGTGTCAAGTGGCGCTTGCGCATGGCAAGAGTTCGCTTGCGGCGCAATATCCCCTTGGCCGGCCTGCTGCTGATCGGCTGGATCGGCCTTGGCGCTTGGGGGTATTATAACACCAAGATCATCAACACATACAAGGTCGGTGACGAGATCGAGGACCTGCGCGTTCGCTACGAAAAGGAATACAAGCGCTACGAAGGCATTCCGCAACCGCACTACACCGACCTTTCGTTCACCATCGACCTCTCGCCCTACGAACGTTCCTTATCGTACGAGGTGAAGGTCATCACCAAGAATGTGGATCGGGTCACCATCGATTCCGTGCACCTGAACCTGCCCAATGATGTTGAACTGGAGATCGACATTCCGGGGGCGGAACTGGTGAAGGACGACAAGGACCTCAACTACCGCATCTATCGCCTGGCCACGCCGCTTCCACCGGGTGCCGAATTGAGCTTCACCGTGTACGGCGACTACATTGCCAAGGGCTTCGAGAACTCCGTCTCCTTCGTTCAGCTGGTGAACAACGGTAGCTTCTTCAACAACATGGACCTGATCCCCGAGATCGGCTACAGCAGCAGCAGCGAACTGAGCGACCGCAACGATCGCCGCAAGCATGAGCTACCGCCGAAGGAACCGATGCAACCCTTGAGCGCCGATCCAGCCAAGCGTATGCACACCTACTTGATGCACAACAGCGACTGGGTGAACGTGCGCACGACGATCAGCACCGCAACCGATCAGATCGCCGTGGCCCCGGGATCATTGAAGAAGGAATGGACCGCCGATGGCAAGCGCTACTTCCAATATGAGCTCGATCACCCGAGCATGAACTTCTACTCCTTCATGAGTGCGCGCTACGAGGTGGCACGTGAGAAATGGAACGGGATCGACGTGGAAGTGTACTACCACGAGCCGCATGCGGTGAACGTACCGCGCATGCTGAACAGCATGAAGAAGGCACTGGCGTACTATACAGAGAACTTCGGACCGTACCGCCACAAGCAGGTGCGCATCCTGGAGTTCCCGCGCTATTTCAGCTTCGCACAGGCCTTCCCGGGCACCATGCCGTACAGTGAGAGCATCGGCTTCATCACCGACCTTTCGGCGACCGAGGACATCGATATGGTGTTCTACGTGGTGGCGCATGAGATGGGCCACCAGTACTGGGCGCACCAGGTGATCGGCGCCGACATGCAGGGTGCGACATTGCTCAGCGAAAGCATGTCGCAATACAGTTCGCTCATGGTGATGGAGCAGGAATACGGCCGCGACCACATGCGGAAGTTCTTGAAGCTGGAAGGCGACAAATACCAGCGCGCAAGAGGCGGGGAAACACAGCGCGAACAGCCGATCCTGAAAGTGGAGAACCAAGGCTACATCCACTACAACAAAGGCAGCGTGGTGCTTTACGGCATGCGTGAGTTCTTGGGCGAGGACACCTTGAATTCCGCTTTCCGTGCACTTGTGGATTCTTTCGCTTACGGCGCTCCACCCTACCCGACCGCACTCGACTTGTACCGCGAACTGGAGCGCGTGACACCGGACAGCCTCACGTACCTCTTGGAGGACCACTTCAAGTACATCACACTGTACAACAATCGCATGCTTTCCGCCACCGCGAAGAAGGCTGCCGATGGATTGTACGATGTGACAATGACCTTCACCTGCGAGAAGAACCACGCGGACAGCCTCGGCCGTGAGACCGCCGTGCCCATGAACGACTGGATCGACATCGGACTATTGGACGAAGAGAAGAGCGACAATGAGGAAGGTGCGATCCTGGCCCAGAAACGGCTGCGCTTGAAGGCCGGCCTGAACACCGTGATACTGCGGTCGAAGAAGCTGCCCGCGATGGCGATCATCGATCCGATGCACCTCTTCTTCGATCGCGTGCCGGATGATAACGGGAAGGCGGTGGAGGTAGCGGACCTATGACCGAGCTCACAGGCCGATGTTATCGAAGACCTTGTCCACGGGCTTCACCTTCACCCCGAATCGGTGCGCCAGATTGACGCGGAAGTTCCCCACGTTCCAGCCGAAGTTCTCGCTATCGCCCAACGCATACGTAACATTCTCCACATTGTAGCTCAGCGCTATACATGTGCTTGGCCCGTTGCGGCCAAAGGCGATCCTTCCCTGACCGTGGACCCCGCCACCACGGCGCTCATCCGTTGATCCGCTCTCCGCTGTGTCCAGTTCCTTGCTGTAGAAGGTCGGGCCGAAGCCCAAGGCACCTGACCCGGTAAGGAACCATCGGCGGGCCACCACGAAGGTGTGCGCGTAGCCACCTATGACACCCATGTCCAGGAACGAACCACTCCTGAATTGCAGTGTGGTATCGAAGCGTTCCTCGAGAACACCCGGCACCATGGACGAATCAGAATGCAAGTCGTAGAAGGTGACGTACGCACCCAATAACCATGACCCCGCACTCTTGCGTTGCCATGCGTCCTGGTTGAACGCAGCGCGGTAACTGAATCGCTCATTGTTGAATACATGCAGCGCGCTGAAACCAAAATTGGATTGCCTGATGTCCCCGCGATAAGGTAGTTCCGTCGGCACATCCCAACCCAGTGAATCCTTGGACCAGCCATCGATGTAATACCCCTTGTAGGTCTGGAAGAACAGGTTCGTCACCCACTTCCTTCCGAACATGTTCCCTTGCGCATCGAAGTATTCGGTCGACCCCTTCGCCCCGTCATCCTTGTTCAGGAACTTGAACCCGATGCCGAGATTGAGAGTGAAGGCCCTGTAACTGGCACCGAGGCCCAGGTTCACCCGGTTGTTGGGACGATAGACCAATTCACCGCCCGTGTCATTATCGGTGAAGGTGAAGCTGTTCGTCTTGGAACTGGTATAGAGACGCGTTGTAAGGATGTGAGTGTAGTCCTTCACGTACAAGCTGTCATACCCACCGTTCGGACCGTTCACTCCCGGCCCATCGTTCTGGGCCTTGGAACAGGGTATCGAGAGCACTCCCAACAAGGTGAAGAACATCACGCGCACCGGCCTCATTTGCGGGTCGATCATACGGCCAATTTATGGGGGAGGTTTGTCCGCTCATTGCATAACACTTGGAACGGATCACTCACCGTAGCGCGGATCAGGCTTCCACGGCAGCTTCTCCATGCGCTCGGTACGTATGGCACAATGCCCGAACTCCTCCTCCACCACTCCCGTCAGTCGGTATACCCCGCGACCACGGAAAGGATAACGTTCAGCGACCGAAGGGAACTGCGTGCTGTCCCAGAAATCGCCAGCCTGGTCGATGAAGGAACCAAAGCTCATGTAGGAACCACTGGCAGTGGTGGTGGTCTTCACGTGGATCATGTATCCCAACATGGTTACGCGCTTACCGACATGGGTGGGCATCTGACTTGCCAGGAATGAGGATCGCTCATCGCCCCCCTGCGCTGCATGCGTCGTACCAGCTATCTTCCCCATCAGCCGACCATCACGACCGACGATCGGAAAAGGAGAGACCACCACGCTGCCATTTTCTGACCGTCCGATCATCTGATCATCCGATCCGTACTCAACAAGCGTGAACGGATCGCGAAGCGGAAAGCCCAACAGTTCCAGTTCGTCGTAGGCATCGGCCAGCGGATAATGGTGCAGGTCCGGGAGCTTCGGCTCTTCCGCTTTGGTAACGAAGAGATCCCCATCCGTGGATGCGTTCGACGGCCCGCGATGCAAAAACGTAAGTTCCCAGAGCAGTGCTGGCTTGCTCCGTCCAGTGAAACGCAAAGCCCCCACGCGGATAAGGATGCGTGCCTGCTCCACATGCAAAGGCACACGCCGGATAAGGTCCTGCAGATCGCGGAACGGTCCGTTGCGCCGACGCTCGATGAGGATGAGCTGCACGGTCTCCGAGTTGAGGCTCTTGATGTTGGAGAGGCCGAGGAAGATCGTGTTGCGGGTTGATGGGTTGACGTGTTGCGGGTTGGAGCCCGGATCATCCGATCGGACCAATGCACACAACTCCTCGCTCCTATTGATGCACGGCGCTTCCACCGTTGCACCCGCCCGCTTCGCTTCGTGCAGGTAGAATTCCGTGCGGTAGAAGCCACCGAAGTTGTTCGCCACGGCCACCATGAATTCCAGCGGATGGTAGGCTTTCAGGTACAGGCTCTGGTAGCTCTCCACCGCGTAGCTCGCACTGTGTCCCTTTGCGAAACTGAAGCTCGCGAAGCTCTCGATCTGCCGCCATACCTCTTGCGCTTCCGCATCCGGATGGCCTTTCGCCTTGCAGTTCGCGAAATACTTCTTCGCCACGGCCTTGAATTCCGGCCGCTCACGGAAACGCGCTGTCATCCCGCGCCGCAGGGTGTCCGCCTCTTCCAGGTCCAGTCCCGCATAGTGGTGCGCCACCTTCAGCACATCCTCCTGATACACCATCACGCCGTAGGTGTCGGGCATGATGTCGTACAAGGAACTCGGCGCCAACTTCCGCCGTTCCACATCGTTGTGCCGCAGGATGTACTCGCGCATCATACCGCTTTCCGCCACACCCGGACGGATGATGCTGCTCGCCGCCACCAGCGTCGGATAGTCCTCCACCTGCAGTTTCTTCAGCAGCATGCGCATGGCCGGGCTCTCCACATAGAAACAGCCGATCGTGTTGCCCTTGCGCAGCAGCTCCTTGATCTTCGGGTCGTTCTTGAAGCGCGGGATGTCGTGGATGTCCACCGCCTGGCGGCGCAATTCAGAATTCAGGATCTTGAATGTGGAATTCAGAACTGAATGCGCACTACCAGCAAGCGCAGTGCTATTCTCTCGTTCCGGTTCTGCAATGATGCTAGTACGGTCGGTGCCAGTTGCACAATGCTTGGTGGGGGCCGTTCTACATTCTTCATTCTGCATTCTACATTCCACATTCCCTTTTGGGCCATTCACCAACTCCACCGCATCCCGAATATGCCCCAGGCCGCGCTGGCTAAGGATGTCGAACTTGTGCAGACCGAGATCCTCCGCTTCCAGCATGCTGAATTGCGTGACGGGATAGCCCTTCGGAGGACGGTGCAACGCGGTGTAGTACGTGAGCGGCCTCTCGCTGATGATGATGCCGCCCGCGTGGATCCCGAAGTGGTGCGGCATGCCGATCAGCTGTTTGCTGTAGCGCACCACCGCTTGTGCCACCTTGTCCAGATCACCGGCACGTACCGCTGCACTTGCGCGGCCCCGCGCATAGTAGCCGTGGCTGCCCTCGGAAAGCGCATCGATCTCCTCCGGCGGTAAGCCCACGGCCTTGCCGAGCTCGCGTATCGCGCCGCGCCATTGGAAGGTGGTGTACGTGGCGATCTGCGCGAAACGACGACCGCGCAACGCTCCGGTGCCGGCATCGTAGGTGGCCTGCAGGTGATCGAACACGCGGTCCCGGTCCTTCCAACTGAAGTCGATGTCGAAGTCCGGTGGTTTCTTGCGCGCGGTGCTGATGAAGCGTTCGAAGTAGAGGTCCAGCTCGATCGGATCCACGTCGGTGATGCCCATGCAGTAGGCCACCAAGCTGTTGGCGCCACTGCCACGCCCCACGTGGAAGAAGCCCTTGCGCTGCGCGAAACGCACCAGTTCCCAGTTGATGAGGAAGTAGCTGATGAAGCCCATGCGCTCGATCACGTCCAGCTCATGCGCCAAGCGCGCAATGGCCTTCGGCGATGGACTGCTGAAGCGCCGTGCGAAACCCACGTGCGCTTCGCGATGCAACAGCGCGCGGTCCTCCGCCCTGCTGCTGCCGAACACCTCGCGCGTCTTGTCCACACCATGGTCCAGGTCGATACTGCAGTGCTCCAATAAGCGCTCGGCGTTGGTGAGCAGGTAAGGATGGTCGCGGTAGATCGTGCGTGCCTCCTCCACCGTTCGGAAACGTTCATCGGGCAGTGCCAACTCTTCCACAGGCAACATGCTCACCACCGTGTTCTTCGCAATGGTGCGCAGCAAGCGATGGCAGTTGTGGTCCTGCTTGTGGCGGAAGGTCACGGGCATCCATGCCACAAGGTCCCGCGGTCGTTCGGTCCAAAATGAGAATGGCAAGCGTGTAAGATCGCCGGGCTTGATGCCCACACGTTCGTTGGGACGCAGGTCCCTTGGCGCCGTGGCGAAGGGATACACGATGAAGGTATCCGTCATCTCCGGTGCGCGTTCCGGTATCGGCACACCATCCAGCGTATGCGGCGTCAGCAATTCGTTCAACTGTCGAAAACCTTCGTTGTTCTGCGCGATGCCGATATACAACACGCGTGGCCCCTGCCGGAATTCGATGCCAAGGACCGGACGGATGCCCGTTTCCTTCGCACTGCGCACGAAGTCCGATGCGCCGGATGTGCTGTGGATGTCCGTAAGCGCCAAACAGCCCACCCCGTGTGCTTGGGCCTGGAGCAGGAGTTCTTCCACCGAAAGCGTCCCGTGGTGGAAGCTGTACCAACTGTGAACGTTGAAGAACATAGCGAACGGGATCGACATTTTTTCCGTCGATCATATGTCGTATAAGCTAACGGATCGTTCCCGTATCACGCTCGCGCCAACAACGAATGGCCGCACAGGCCCCTCTGCCCATGCGACCATCGTTATTACCGGAACGCACCAGCACGTCCCGGGACCGTTACCGGTACTTCACCGCGCCTTGTGCAAGCAAGTGCTCAATGTCGTTGTTCACGCTCAGGATCAGCAGCGAGGTGGCCGTGCAGAACACCGGGCTGGTAATGCAATGGTGCCCGTTCCAACTACCGTCCTGGTTCTGTATGCCCACCAAACGACCGGTGGTCTGTTGGTACCAGTTCTTCCACCCTTCGTCCTTGCCTATCACCAGTGCCTCACCGGTCTGTAGAAAGCTCAGGAACTCCTCGCCACCATTGTTCCCGAAACCGCTGATCACCTTTTCGTCCTGTGCTTGCGCCTTGGCGGCGTTGTATACGTTGTAGGCGGTGTTCAACTTCTCGGCCTCGCTGCGGGTGTAGCCCGCATCCTCCAGGGTCTCCACGCTTACCGGCGCATCCGCCTTCACCTTTCCCGCCTTGCGGGCGCTCACCACCACCTCGTTCACCTCGCGTGCTTGCATCGCGCTGCTCCGGCTGCTACCGCTCACCGCATAGAGCGTTACACCTGCAGCGCGCTCGGTGGCCACACCGCCGGAAGCCACATCGAAGTTGTCCTTCTGGTAATCGCGAGCCAGTTCCAAGGCCTCCTCGTCCACCTCGGCGCCAAGGGCCTTAGCGGATTCCAAAGCATTGGCCGCGAAGCTCGATTGCAGCACACCGGCCCAGCCATCGCCCTGCACGCTACCGTCGCTCTGCTGCGACCGCTGGATCATGCTTACACAGGTATTCAACGCACGCATGCAACGCAGCTTCATCGGGTGCTGATCATCCAGCTTCGCAAGCAGGTTGGAAAGGAACTGCGCCGTTAGCGCCACATCGATGTTGGCCCCCAGCTTCGATTGGATCTGCGTGCCTTGCAACGTGGTTATGTTGATCGCACCCTTCGGCGCTCCTTCCACCTGCAACAGAAGGTACTCGGTGGCCTTCTTCATCTGGGCGGCATGTTCACCACCATCCAAGGTGCTGCCCATGCGCAACAGTGCCATGGCCACCATCGCCGTTGTGGCGGGATCGGAGCTTACCGCATGCGGATCCATGATGTCTTGCCGGGCATGGGTGCCGCATCCGAAACCACCGTTGTTCGCCTGCGCCTTCACCAGCCAAGCGAGGCCACGCTCCTCCGACCGCAACACCGCTTGCGGCGTGTTCAACACGAAGTTGCTATCCAAGCCTTCGCCCTCATACACCGTTTTGAACACACAGCCCTCGGCCGGATCCGGCACGGGCTTCACCAAGGAAGGGTCCGCTCCGGGAACAGCGCAGTGTTGCGCCTTGCCCCTGACTGCACCATCACGGAAGGATACCAGCAGCATCGCCGAGCCGCTCACGACAAGGAGTGCGAGAAGAATGAAGAAGAGCTTTTTCATGGGTGTGGGGGTCTTGGGTTCTTATCAAGGGATGCATCAAGCCTCCCGATCGCACAAACCCGTACACGCCACCGCCCGAGGGGTTCGATCCCGGGTCCATTACCTTGCAGTATGCTGCGCTCGCTTCTTCTCAGCACCGCCCTATGCACCGGGACCGTGTTCGGACAGCGTGTCCTGCACTTCACGGAAACATCCGGCTTCGACCACAACACGCGCAGCGCGTCGTTCCAGATGTTCTCATCGATCGGAGATGAACTGATGCTCGATGTGGTGGATGCGCCCGTATCGGGACCGTTCTCGGACTTCGTGGCCTTGAGCGATCACGATGTGATCATCTTCAGCAATACCAGCGGCAACGCCATCCTGGATGCCGAGCAACGCACCAACTTCGAAACGTGGGTGGCCAACGGCGGGCATGTACTCGGCATACACGCGGCCAGCGACACCTACCGCCACAGCACGGCCAACGGCAACAACAGCGGCACTTGGGATTATTTCGCCGAGCTGATCGGCGCCAGTGTGCAGGAAGGGCCCAACCACGTTAGCGGCACACCGGCCTACGAACTTTCGCACCTTGGCCTGCACCCTTCCACCACGAACCTCCCGGACCCTTGGCTGAAGAACGAGGAATACTACTACTGGGAAGGCGGCTACTTCGGGCCGGAGAACAACGCAGTGCTCCAAGTGGAAGAGACAGTGGGCCCCAACGGCTTGGTGAACAGCTACGATGCTGAACGTCCCATGAGCTGGTACCGCGTGCTGCCGAACGGATCACGCGTGTTCTACACCGCACTGGGCCACGCGCAAAGCAATTACACCAGCGATGAGCTGTTCCGAACGCACTTGCGGGATGCGCTGCTGTGGCTTCTGGATGGTACTACCGGACATGCAGCACCGGCCTCTGGCAACGCCCTGAACGTATTCCCGAACCCCGCAAGCCGAACACTTACGATAACGACCGAGTTGGATCGGAACGTCAAGCTGCAAATGATCGACGCTACAGGACGTGTGGTGTTGAGCGACCGAATGGCCGGGCCAACGCATACCATGGATCTGGATGGATTGAGCAATGGCATATACTTCCTGCGTATCGGTGATGGCCCTATGACCTGCGTCCGTGTGACGCATTGATGGTTTCGACCGGTATCGAGCGACACACGATCTTAGGGCCCCGGATCCATGGATGATCATGCTGACAGTGGTATACCTCGAACGCGCGTTCGTCCACTTCATGGATGGCTGTTCCCTCGAGCGCCTGTGGCGCATCGCTGCATCGCATTTCGGACCTGTGCGTTGGATCCATCAGCGTACCCAAGCCAACCCAGCACTGGCCGGCACCGGCAGCAGGCATGGCTGCCCTATTTACAGCCCTTCAGGTCCTCCAGGTCCTTCGGGATCAAGGCTTCCAGGAAGGACTTGCCAGTGGTGGGCACCACGGCGTTCAGCACCATGCTGGTAGCTGGGTCCACCACCACCTTGCTGTAGACGTAGCGACCTGCGTTGATCCCCACGGCATTGTTAATGGCACCCACCGGTACCGCGAAGAGAACGGCTTTCTCGTTCCCGCCAGCCAGGTACACATCCTCTACTTCGGCCTGTGAAAGGAACGAAATTGGACTCCCATAGGCTGTGGAAAGGGCCTCCTTGGTGGTCGAGTTGTGCAGACCGTCCGCATTCACCACCAGCTCACGCCCGCTGAGCTTCGCACAATTCCCGCTGGACACAGCCATCAGGAACCTCATGAACGTATCGGTCTTCTTGCTCTTGATGTTCCAGTCCAGGTACTGTTGGCACAGCATCAACGACAGTTTCATGGAAGCCTCTGAATAATATTCCGTATCGCCCTCTACGCGGCTCGGCACGAGGTAGCTTTGGAAGTCATGGTCCGCGAAAATGAACACACCATCCGGAGCGGCCTTGTGCCGCTTTCCATCCGTACGGGTTAGCACAAATGCCGGAACGTCTGTCGCGGCTGAGTTGGCGGCCACCGGTCCGGCATTGATCAGCACGGCCTTCATGAGCGCCACGTGTTCGGTACTCTTCTTCTTGAACAGTTCAAGGATCTCTGAAGTGGATCTGAACTCGATGTTCTCATTGAAGGTCCATGTGGCTCGAACGGCGGGTTCGATCACCGACCTGTAGCTTTCAAGGTTGGCCCGATAGGCGGCTGTTCGCTCCTCTGCGGTCTTCTTGCTGAAACCTGCGATCACCTTCTGATTCTCTTCAGGAACCTCGACCACCAGTGTCTTGCGGGCCAGGGCACGCAATTCGTCCGGTTCGGCGGAGATCCAATCCCGCACTTGCGCGTTCAAAAGCTGGGAGAACAAGGCCGACAGGGTCATGAAGAGGATACGTGCTTGCATGGAGGCGCTGAACTTTGATGAACGGACAAAATAGGACATTCACCCATACACCTGAACCCAGCGGCCTGCCGTGGAACAGAGGTGGCTTCTGCAGCCCTTGAGCTGGTGTTGAGTACCTTGAAGGATGGTCGCAGCCTCAGCTATACGCCTCTACTGACTTGCTCGCCTTCTTGCGGTCGTTCTCGTCCAGCAGGATCTTGCGGATACGCAGGTTCTTGGGTGTCACCTCCAAGTACTCGTCGTGGGCGATGTACTCCATGCATTCCTCCAAGCTGAATTTCACGGCCGGGGCAATGTTCTCCTTGTTGTCCGATCCGCTGGCGCGCATATTGGTGAGCTGCTTGCCTTTCAATACGTTCACCACGAGATCATCCGTCTTGGGGTTCTCGCCAATCACCTGGCCGCCGTATACCTCTTCGCCGGGATCAACGAAGAACCTACCACGGTCCTGCAGTTTGTTGATGCTGAAGGCGATGGCTGTTCCTGTTCCTTGGCTGATGATGCTGGCCGCACGGCGCACACCGAGCTCGCCCTTGTACGGCTCGTAGCCTTTGAAACGGTGGGCGATAATGGCTTCCCCTTCAGTAGCGGTAAGCAGCGGATTGCGCAGGCCGATGATGCCGCGCGCCGGGATGTTGAATTCGATGTGGACACGGTCGTTCTTCAGTTCCACACTGAGCAGTTCGCCCTTGCGACGGCTAACGAGGTCGATGACCTTGCTACTGAACTCCTCCGGCACCTGCACCGTCAAGGTCTCCACCGGTTCGCAGCGCACGCCGTCGATCTCCTTCATGATCACTTGCGGCTGGCCCAGTTGGAACTCGTACCCTTCGCGGCGCATGGTCTCCACCAGGATACCGATATGCAGGATGCCACGGCCGTAGACCAACAATTTGTCCGGGCTGTTCGTCTCCTCCACACGCATGGCCAGGTTCTTCTCGATCTCCTTGAATAGGCGGTCCCGGAGGTGGCGGCTGGTAACGAACTCACCTTCCTTACCGAAGAATGGCGAGGTGTTGATGGTGAAGAGCATGCTCATGGTGGGCTCGTCCACCTTGAAGCCAGGTAGACCCTCGGGGTTCTCGAAGTCGGCGATCGTGTCGCCGATGTCAAAGCCTTCCAAGCCCATGATTGCGCATAGCTCACCGCTCTCCAAGGCACGGTCCTTCACCTTCTCCTTGCCGAGGCCTTCAAAGACCATCAGTTCGGCCACCTTGCCTTTGGTGATGCGTCCATCATTCTTCACCAAGCTCACGTTCTGCCCGGCCTTGATGGCCCCGCGTCGCACGCGACCCACGGCGATACGCCCTTGGAAGCTGCTGTAGTCCAGGCTCGTGATCCTCATTTGCAGGGTCCCTTGCTCCTTTCTCGGTGCTGGGATGTGCTTCACGATCATGTCCAAGAGGTAGCTGACATCCTCCGTAGGTGTCTTCCAATCGGGACCCATCCAACCTTGCTTACTGCTGCCGTACACCACGGGGAAATCCAACTGGTCCTCATTGGCCTCCAAGGTGAACATGAGGTCGAACACCTGCTCGTGCACCTCTTCCGGCGTGCAGTTCGGCTTGTCCACTTTGTTGATGACCACGATCGGCTTCAAGCCCAACTGTATGGCCTTGCCCAGCACGAAACGCGTTTGCGGCATGGCACCTTCGAAGGCGTCCACTAATAGGATCACGCCGTCGGCCATGTTGAGCACACGTTCCACCTCGCCACCGAAATCACTGTGGCCGGGAGTATCGATCACATTGATCTTCACACCCTTGTATCGCACGCTCACGTTCTTGCTGAGGATGGTGATACCCCTCTCCCGCTCCAGGTCGTTATTGTCCAGCAGCAGGTCATTGGTCGCCTGGTTCTCCCGGAACAGCTGGCACTGGTGCAGGATCTTGTCCACCAAGGTGGTCTTCCCGTGGTCAACGTGGGCGATGATGGCGATGTTGCGAAGCTCGGTCATGGATAGGGCCGTGAAAAGGCCCGCAAAGGTACGCTTTCCGTACGGATGTTCGGCCCTTGCACTATCTTCGCGGCCCCTTGGTCTTGCGCCTCGGGAAATGGCCCCGTAGTTCAACTGGATAGAATGGCAGATTCCGGTTCTGTTGGTTAGAGGTTCGAATCCTCTCGGGGTCACCGAAGCGGCGCGTTCAGCGCCGCTTTGTCGTTGGGGGTGTCCCCTCCCGTTCCAGGGGTGCGACGAGCACCCGGACGTGGCACCCGATCAGCGTTTCCGCACCCGGAGGTACACCATCAGATCGTCCCACGTGGGCAGCGAGGCGAGGGTGATGAGCAACAGGGCCAAAGGCAGGGTGGCGATGTAGCCGAAGTGCGCGAACCCGAAGGCCCCGCTCACCCCGCCGACGAAGAAGCTGATGAACAGCACGGTCAAGGTGCGTAAGCGGCCCAGGTCGGCTTGCACCTTCGGTACCCCGCTCCGCGAGGGGGCATTCCAATAGACCATGCGCCCCAGTTGGATGCCGATGTCCGTGATGATGCCGGTGACGTGCGTTGTGCGGATGACGGCGTTGGACAGCTTGGTGATCACGGCGTTCTGCAGCCCCATCATGAAGCTGAGCACCATTACGAGCCCGGTGATGACCCACGCGCCATGATGCCCTGCACGGGCACCGACAAGCCCGAACACCAGAAGCAAGGAAGCTTCGAGCACCAGCGGTAGCGCATATTCGCTGTGCATCCGTCGGCGCCGGGAGAAGTTGATGAGAACCGTGGAACAGACGGCACCCAGCAGGAAGGCGAGCACCGCACCAGCGCCAAAGAGAAGGAGCCGGGTCTCGCCCAGGGCGATCTCATCCGCGATGGATGAAACGATGCCGGTCATGTGCGAGGTATACCGCTGCACGGCCAGGAAACCACCCGCGTTGATTGCACCCGCCACAAAGGCCAGTACATACCCGAGTTGGCGGTCGGCCTCAAGGGTCCGTCTCCGTCCGGTAAGCCTACGCGAGATCCGTCTGAGCATGGTACGTGCCGATCACGAAGAGACGCGGATATCGGTCAGTGTCGGGATCACCATCAAAGGTCGCATAGTCCTTCGCACTTGCCAAAGGCGGATTTCCAACTTGGCGCTGATACCTTGGTCGCCTTCAACTGTAGCGATCCCCGGCCAAGGCGTGCCATGAACACCGGGTCGCATGCCCTCACGGACACCGCAGCATCAACCGCACATGCGCATCGACAAATTCCTCTGGTGCACCCGTTTCTTCAAGACGCGAAGCTTGGCCACCGATGCGGTCAAGCGCGAGCAGGTGCGGATCAACGAACGCACGGTGAAAGCCGCTGCGGAGGTGAAGCCCGGTGATGTGATCGCGTTGCGCGAACCACCGGTTTGGCGCAGCTGGGAGGTGGTTGCGATCCCCGCCTCACGGGTCGGTGCCCGGTTGGTGCCGGAACTTATCGCGGAACGCACGAGCTTCGATGATCTGGAGAAGTTGGAGCTATCGCGCTTGGCACGCAGCAAACAACGCCACCCCGGTGAAGGCCGCCCCACCAAGCGCGACCGCCGCGATCTTGACCGGTTCGCCCGCGATTGAACCGGTCGTCACGGAGTTAACACTTGTTCGCATTCGTTAACGCAGAAAAGCGTGCCGGTGGGAATAGCTTCGGGTCATCAAACGCCACCAGCCATGATCCATAAGCAATTCCTTTTCATCCCCCTCGCTGCCGTGTTCCAAGGCGGCACCCTACCACAGGCCACCGCGCAGGAACCCGAAGAACGAAAGGTGCGCATAGAGGTAGTGACCACCGAGAACGGTGAGACCAAGCGTGTGACCAAGGAATTCGATGCCGCCGATGAGGCCGAGCTGCAAGAGGCGCTGCGCGAGCTCGGCGTAATGGAGCATATGTCCTTCGGCGAAGGCGATGGCCGCATCGATATCGACATCCGCCGCCACGGTGGCTCGGGCGAGGACCGGAGCGCGCGCTATTTCTTGTCGCCATACGCACCTATGCCGCCCCAGCCACCAGGGGTACCTGCCGTGTGCGAGCCTGTGACCTTCCTCGGTGTAAGCACCAAGCCTTCCAGCAATGGAGAGAAGGGAGCGGTGGTCACCGAAGTGATCGAAGACACACCGGCCGCCGCACTCGGATTGAAGAGCGGTGATGTGATCACACAGGTGGGGAACTCACCGATCGAAGGACCTGATGCCTTGATCGAGGCCATCCGCGCACAAGAGCCCGGCGACAAGGTGAAGGTGACCTGGCTGCGCGATGGAAAGAAGATGAACGGTACTGCCGAGTTGAGTGAACGAAAGTCCACGAGTTACGCCTTCAAATTCGACGAGGAGGACTTCGATTGGATGGGCGAGTTGGATGAACAACACGCACACGCCGAACCCCGCGCCTTCCTCGGCGTCACGCCTGCGGATGGGGATAGCGACATGGGCGCCATGATCGGCTCGGTGGAAGAAGGAACAGCCGCAGCTACGATGGGGATACTGGGCGGCGATGTCGTAAAAAGCATCAACGGCACCCGAACACCTGATTTCGGTGCCTTGGCCGATGCGGTGCGGGCACAACAACCCGGCGATGCCGTGGAGGTGATCGTGGACCGCAATGGCAAGGAGCTGACCTTGAACGGCACACTTGGTGAGCGGAAAGGCCACGCCATGCGTGGCATGCGGGAGTTCCGCTTTGAAGGTATGGACCCCGGTGATCGCGAGGACCTGCGCCGCGAGATGGATGAACTGCACCGCGAAATGGAGTCGCTGCGTCAGGAACTCGGGAACGGCATTACCCGCGAAGTGCGGATCTCCATTGAAACAATGCCGCTCTCCGAAGAGGAGAAGGCCCTCCTGAAAGGAAAAGGTGTGAGCGGCTTGGATGCCGAATTGCAGCTGAAGGAAATGCGCGTGTTCCCCAACCCGAGCAACGGTTTTTTCCGGATCGCCTTCGATGTGCAGGACCGCGGCGACCTCTTCGTGAACGTGCACGACGCGAAGGGTGACCGGGTGTACGAGGAACGGATCACCGGTTTCAAAGGCCGGTACGAGCGCACCTTGGACCTCACCGACAAGAACACAGGCACCTACTTCCTGGTCATCCAACAGGACGGCAAGTCAATGGCGCAGAAGCTGATCAAGGAATAGTCCAATGCTTTGGTGAAAGGAGTGTGGGGGTGCGGGGCGCACCCTTCGCACTCCTTTCCCTTTTCTTTGTGAGCATGAACATCCTGATACGGCTCATCATCACCACCATCGCGGTGCTCATCACGGACCTATTGTTGCCTGGCGTCAGTTTGGGCGATATGAGCGAGACGAACGGCTTGCTCACCGCGCTGCTGACCGCTGCCGTTCTGGGCCTGCTCAACGCCGTGCTGAAGCCCCTGCTTGTCTTCTTCACCCTGCCCGTCACCGTGGTCACGCTGGGCCTGTTCCTCCTCGTGATCAACGCGGTGATCGTGCTTGTCGCAGCCCGGCTCGTACCAAGCTTCCAGGTCGATGGCTTTTGGTGGGCGCTCGGCTTCAGCTTGGTGCTATCCTTTGTGCAAGGTGTATTGCAGGCATTCGACGGTAGCAAGCGCAACGCGCGACGCGAAAAGTTCTAACGCGCTGCCCCGCGGATCAATTGTCGCCGTCCAGTAGTCGGCCCAAACCACCCAAAACGCTTCCTTCCTCTTTGCCTTTCCCACCGGCTCTTGGTGCAGCCGCGATGATATTATCCGCCAAACGACTGAACGGTAGGCTCTGGATCCAGATGTGACCAGGGCCGCGGAGGTGAGCGAGGAAGAGGCCTTCGCCCCCGAAGAGCGTATTGCGGATACCGCCAATGAACTTGATGTCGTAATCCACGGTCTGTGTCATGGCGACGAGGCAGCCTGTGTCCACACGGAGCGTCTCGCCGGGCGCGAGTTCCTTTTGCACGGTGGTGCCACCAGCATGGATGTACACCTGACCATCGCCTTCCAGCTTCTGCATGATGAAGCCCTCCCCTCCGAAGAGGCCCACGCCCAAGCGTTTCTGGAAGTCGATGCCGATGCTGACACCCTTCGCCGCGCAGAGGAAGCTATCCTTCTGGCAGATCAGCTTACCTTGGTAGTGCAACAGATCCAAGGGCATGATCTTGCCCGGAT
>JAGQVV010000060.1 GCA_020437805.1 Flavobacteriales bacterium | reverse complement strand
TGGATTGGGTCGTGGTGGAACTGCGTAACAAATTGAATTCCGCCGAGGTGCTCGCTACCCGAAGTGCGCTCCTTTTACGTAACGGCAATGTTGTGGACGTTGATGGGGTATCCGATGTCCCCTTCGAACGTTCACCGGACGACTATTTCATCGCATTGCGGCATCGGAACCACCTCGGTATCATGACCGCTCAATCACTGGCGTTGGATGCCACGCCGGACCTATTGGACCTGAGCGGGGGAACGATACCGCTCCATGGTGGTGCCGCAGCTACCAAGACCATCGCGGGTGTGAAGACCATGTTCGCGGGCGATGCCAATGGCGATGGAACGGTCCGATACACCGGTTTGGACAACGACAGGGACCCGATACTGGTCCGTGTCGGCGGAGTGGTCCCAACGAATACATGGGTCGGCTATTCCGGGACCGACATCAACATGGACGGCGTGGCCCGCTATACGGGAGGTGGAAATGATCGCGACGTGATCCTCATGAACATCGGCGGTGCAGCGGTCACTGGAACGCGTACCGCCTCCTTGCCTTAGTGTTCGATATCACGGTCCGACCGGTCCATCAACTTGTTCTCCGTGATCCGCATCCGGAGGTTCAGGAATTCGACCAGTGCGCTGAAGGCCATCGCGAAATAGAGGTAGCCTTTGTTCACGTGCTCGCCCATGCCTTCCATCAGCAACGCCACACCGATCATGACCAGGAATGCCAAGGCAAGGACCTTCACCGTGGCATGCTTGTTCACGAAATCGGCGATGGGAGCGCTGGCCACCAACATGATGAGCACGGCGATGATCACGGCCAAGGCCATGATGATCAGCTGATTGCTCATTCCCACGGCAGTGATCACGGAGTCCAGACTGAACACGATATCGATCACCACGATCTGCAGCACAACACTCATGATACTGCTCGCCTTGTGGAACGCTCCTTGCTTCTCCCGCTTCTGTTCCACTTTGGCGTGGATCTCCAACGTGGCCTTCCAAATGAGGAACAATCCACCGATGGAAAGCACCAGATCACGGCCGGTAAGCGGGTGATCGCCGATATGTATCACGGGGTCGTTCAAGCCCATGATGAAGCTGATGCTGAACAAAAGCAACAGGCGAGTGATCATGGCCAAGGCCAAGCCCAGTCGTTGTGCCTTGCGCTGGTTCTCCTTGCCTTCGAGTTCCCCGCTAAGGATGCTTATGACGATGATGTTGTCGATGCCCAGGACGATCTCGAGCGTCGTCAGGGTAAGCAGAGCGATAATGCCTTCACTGGTGAGAAGGACCGACGGGTCGAGGGTACTGAGGTCCATGCGGCGGGATTGCGCCGCGAAATTAGTCCGTGCGATCGTAGCGTAGCGCCTTCATCACCGATCCGTGTCGGCGCCCTCGCGTGTTCGGGCCACCACGATCGTTTCGTTCCTGTTCACGGGGTTCAGCCAATGCACCACTCTGTCCACCAGGCCCGGCTCGGCCTCGAACAGGATATCGAGTGGGCCGATCACCCGTTCCAAGCGGGCCAATCGTTCCGGGAGTTGCTCCTTTCCGATGAACAGGACCACGTTAGGAGAGCGTTCCGGAGGGAATTGTGCCAGGCGTCCCTGTAGGTCTGCAGTGGGGTCGGTCCACGATTCCACCCATACATCCCATTGACCGAGGTAGAACAATGGTGGCATCGGTGCTTCACCCTCAACGGTGTCCTCGATGAGCAACGCCCGGATACCGTCCTCATTCCGAAGTCCCCACATGGCTTCCACTCGGCTGCGTTTGCTGTAACTGAAGGTCAGTACCAAGAGCAGAAGCGTGTTCAACGTCCATGCGAACACCAACTGCCCTCGCCAAAGCTTGCTGTTACGCTGCCACCATCCACTGCTTTCCCGCCAAAGTTCCCACGAAGTGTATCCGAGCGTGAAGAACAACGGTACAATGGGGAGGATGAAGCGTTCCTGTTTATTGGGGAAGTACGAATGCACGGCAAGGAACAGAAGCACGGGAACCCACAGGAGAAGGGGCGTGGGTTTCCGAAAGAAACCGAACATCACGGCCACGCCGATCAGCGGGAGGTGGATGCCAAGTAGAAGGAGGAGATAATTGTACCATGGTTGGTCGAAATAAGTGGTGGTGTTGGCCATGTTGTACATCACGTACTCCTGGAGTTCAGCGAATGGCCTTCCCCAGAGGAACAGGTCCGCACCACCTTGGATGAGCACCAGCGGTAGAAGTATGCCCGATCCATACACCAGTGCATACGACCACCGACGTTGGTATAACAGAACAAGTCCCGGTCCCGCAGCGAAGAACAGGGTCTGGAAACGGACGTTCACCGCCAGTCCGATCCACACACCCGCGATCAGCAGGTCCCGCGGCAGGTTGCGTTCCTGGGTCCGGATCAAGCGCCAAGCACCCAGCATCAGGAACGGGACGCAGGCGGTCTCCACCAGGTTCCTGACGCCCAGGAAGGGCATGAAATAGAAGAGCGCCAG
>JAGQVV010000059.1 GCA_020437805.1 Flavobacteriales bacterium | reverse complement strand
TAGCCGTGCCCAAACGAACCTTCGCCTGGAAGTGTACCAGGTATCCACCACCATTGGCGATTGCGACGTGCCATTGGGCGGGGATTCGGACCCCGCGTGGCGGTGGACGGGTGCGGATATCACGAATGGGTGTTTCACGGCAACGTGCAATGGTTGTGCAATTACCCTGGGATCACCGATCGTGCTCTATGATCAGACTTTCGCTTGTGGAGCGCCCCTTCCGACATCCATTGATGTTCGGTTCCGGGGTTGTGAGGATGACGGGGCCGGTTGCTCTGGCGGAACGTTCGTAGGTATCTGTCAAGGAGATCCGGGTGATGTCATCAGTACCTTGAACATTCCATTGGTGAACGACACTGTCCTGGTCGGTCCCATAACGACCACATCCACTGGTTGTGTGGGTGACTGGTCCTACAGGGCCCGGTGGATCGTTACCGGCCTCACCACGAACGACCTGATCTGCGATGCGACGGACCTGGGTACGATCACGAACTGTGGCGTAGTGTTGGGCAACCCGGGAAATGCCAGCAATATCTGCGGCACGAACACCGGCGAACCGGACCCGTGGGGCGGCACCAACGATCAAGGGGTCTGGTTCAAATTCAGCACGGAAGACATTGCCTACTCCAGCGTCACCATCAACGGGATAAATGATCCACTCGGATTCGGCGATGGATTGGGCATACAGCTGGCCGTGTATGGTTCCAGCGATAATTCCTGCAGCGGCAGCCTTAGCTTATTGGGAGAAAGCTACACGATCAGTCCACTGAATGAAACATTGACCATAAACGGGCTATCCACGTTCAGCACCTATTACGTGCTTGTGGATGGTCAGAACACTATTGGCCCTCCTTCGGTTGATGGCTATTTTGGATTGGAGATCATTCCGTCCTCTGATGGACCGACGAACGACCTGATCTGCGATGCCCTCGATCTTGGGGCGCTGCCGTTCGGGGGAAGTATCGGGTCCAACACGTTCAACAATCTATGCGCTGGTACCGAACCCGGTGAGCCGAACCCTACTGCATTCGGGATCGAACAGACTGTTTGGTTCACCTTCACAACGGGCGCTTCGGTCGGCACCGAGGTCGAGATCAATGTGACCAACGACCCGCTCAATACTGGCGACCAGATCGACCTGCAGGTCGCGTTGTACACGAGTTCCAACGGTACCTGTACCGGCATTTTCAATGAGGTCGGAAGTGACTATTTCACCCCGCCCCTTGATGAGAGCTTTGTCGTGGACTGCTTGGAACCCAACACCACCTATTGGGTGCAGGTGGACGGTTCGTCCCTCAACACAGAAGGCTACTTCGGCCTTTCCATCGTGGACAACGGCATTCTCCCTTCGCCGAACGACTTCGTCTGCAATGCCATCGACCTGGGCATCCTGGCGACCACGAACACCCTGGGTGCCGACACCTTCAACAATTTCTGCGCGGGGGTGGCGTCCGGTGAGCCGGTGCCTTCCGGATGGAATTCTGGGCCACTTCTACAGACCACGTGGTTCCACTTCACCACGGCCGATACCATCGATGCCGGCACCCACATCTCCGTGGTCAGCGACCCGCTGAACGTTGGGGATGACCTGGACGCCAAGGTAGCTGTGTACACCTCCAGCAATGGCTCATGCACTGGCTTGTTGTCCGAGGTGGCAAGCGACTACGATCCCGATTTCCCGCTGTTCTATACCGGTGAGGATATCGCCAACATCTGTTTGCAGCCGAACACCACCTACTGGGTGCAGGTGGATGGCTCCACCGTCAATGTGGATGGTTTCTTCGGGATAAGCATCACCGGTAACGACGTGCCATTCCCGCACAACGACCTCATCTGCGAGGCCTTCGATCTGGGCACCTTGCATTACGGGGATACGCTGACCGGCGGGCCATACACCAACAATTGCAGCACCATCTCCTCGGGGGAGCCCCTGCCTTCCAATTATGAAGGAACGGTATGGTTCACCTTCCTGACCGGGGATACCGTGGATGCGCAGGCCCTGGTCCAGGCCGTGGACCTGCCCGCCGATCCGGTGAACCTGCACTTGGCCCTGTACACCACCTCGGACGGCACGTGCGGCGGCTCGCTGATCGAGGGCGGTTTTGCCGATGATCCGCTGGCGTTCAGTGCATCCCTCACGGGGTGCCTTCAGCCCAACACGCGGCATTGGCTGCAGGTCGCTGGCCGGTCCAACCTGTCCCAGCCTGCCAATGCTCAGGGGGCCTTTGGCCTGTCCATCACCAACAGCGGGCTCACGAACCAAGGGAACGACCTGGTCTGTGATGCGCTGTACCTCGGTGAACTCGCGATGGGGGATAGTGTGGGCGGAGTGCAGTTCCACAATTTTTGTTCGACCGTTTCCGAGGGGGACTCCGTGGGCGAGTTCCAGTTCACCAACCGGACCGTGTGGTTCCGGTTCAGCACCCCGGCATCATTCAGTGCCGGCATAGGGATCTTGTGTGAAAGCGACCCCCTCGGGTTGGGGGATGGCCTGGATGCGGCCGTGGCGCTCTTCTCCAGCAGTGACACCTCCTGCACGGGTACGCTGACCCGGATACCGCTAGGTCAGCCGAACCTGATCAATAGGAGAAGGGCCTTTTGTCTGGAACCTTTGACCAGCTATTGGGTCATGGTCACCGGCGGCCCGCCCGTCCTCGGACTCGATGTCGGCTACTTCGGCCTCCGCATCTACGCGGACTCGGTCCCGGTGAAGTGGTACGCCGACCAGGACGGGGATGGGCTCCTTGATCTGGCTACGGACTCGAGCACCTGCACCCAACCGCTGGGCTATTTTCAACCACCGGTGCTGCTGCCTGTGGAGCAGTATGAAGACCTCTGTCCCTATGTGCCCGGGACCGTGGGTACGCCCTGCGATGACGGGATCTTCGTGACCGTCAACGATACCATCGGCCCGGCCTGCGAATGCGTCGGCGTGGTCACGGACAGTGTGGTGGTGGCGGCCAAGGTGTTCCTGGAAGGGCCCTACGACAGCGGCACTGGCCTCATGAACGACCCGCTGCGCTCCCTGCCCGAATTCCCATTGGTGGAGCCATATACCGGCATGGGGTACACCCACTTCGGTGGTGGCGGCGGTGAGAGCATCGACCCTGCTGTACTGGCCGTAACGGGCCCTAACGCGATCGTCGATTGGGTGGTGCTCGAATTGCGGATCGACCTGATCGTCAGCCTCACGGTGGCCACGCGTAGCGCCCTGTTGCAACGCGATGGCGATGTGGTGGACCTGGATGGCGTATCGCCGGTCACCTTCCTGAATTCAAGCAGCGCATATTATGTGGCCATACGCCACCGGAACCACCTGGGGGGCATGACCATGTCCGGTCTGTCCTTAGGCACCACCGCCACCACGGTGGACTTCACCGATCCACTTACGGCCACCTACGGCACGGAAGCCCGCAAGACCATTTCGGGAGCCTTTCCGGCAGAGGTCCTGTGGTCCGGCGACGTCACCTTCGATGGCGAGATCAAATACACCGGTTCCGGTA
>JAGQVV010000058.1:1239-1590 GCA_020437805.1 Flavobacteriales bacterium | reverse complement strand
GTCTCTGGTAACCACGCCTATGTGGTGGATATTCTTACCGATGACCTGAAGGCGGTCGAACTTTACTGCCCGATCGCGCAACAACAGCTCGCCTATGATACGGGAACAGGTACGTTCACTGCTGTGGAAGGATGGCAGGTGAGCGGCGACAGCGTATACGTCACCGACCAGCGCGTGGGCATCGGCACCAGTATGCCAAGCGCCTCGTTGGATGTGCGCGATGCCAGTTCCAGCGAATTTCGGCTGAGCATGTCCAGCACACACTGGAGCAGGTTGCGCTTCTCATCCAGTGAAGGATTGCGCATCGAGGCGAAGAATGAAGGCATCGGATTCCGCCCCATGCTCCTGATC
>JAGQVV010000058.1:0-1090 GCA_020437805.1 Flavobacteriales bacterium | reverse complement strand
ACCGATGGTGCGATCGTTCAAGGCAATGTGGGCATCGGAACAGACTCACCGGTCAACCGATTGGATGTGGAGGGCGGCCTGGCCGTTGGTGCATCGTATTCCGGCACCAGCGCGGCTCCGAGCAATGGCGCGATCGTCCAAGGCAGCGTGGGCATCGGAACCACAGCTCCGGAGTACACCTTACACATCAGCAACGGGGCCAATACGGGTTCGGGTTCGTTCGGCCGCGGACTCAAGATCACGGATGTGACCCCCCGGATCTACTTCGAGGAAAGCGACGCGGCCGTGAATGAGAAGTTGATGTTCCTGGAGAAGATCGAAGATGGGATCTCCTTTTCGTCCGTCATCGACAATGCGACTTTGTTCCGCAATCAGCACATCCTGTTCGTGAAGGGGTCCGGTAGCGTGGGCGTCGGCACGAAGGCACCCACCGCCAAACTCTCCGTGAACGGCACGGCCAACAACAGCACCGGCAGCTGGGGGGTGTTCAGCGATGCGCGCATCAAGACCGTGCAGCGCGAGTTCACCGATGGCCTCTCGGTCATCGACCGCATGCGCCCGGTGGTGTTCACCTACAATGCCGATGCGCCCTTTCAAGCAGTAGGGGAACAGGTGGGCATCATCGCCCAGGAGCTGGAGGAGCTGGCGCCCTACATGGTGAGCACCACCGAGCATGGTGACATCCACGATCTGCGTGAGGTGAACAATCAGGCCTATGTGTTCCTGCTGATCAATGCCGTGAAGGAACTGAAGGCCGAGAACGACCGGTTGAAGACCGACAACGTGGTCCAACAGGAGCAGCTTGAAGCCAATACCCGTGCGCTTGAAGAGCTGAAGGCCCTGGTCGGTGCCTACGCGGGTCGGTGACCAGGAGGTACGGAACGTGGCCAGTGCAGCGCTCCCACACCCCATCTCATTGGAACCAACGATTGTTGCCGCGGCTCATTTCGCGCTGCTTTGTGAAGTGGCCTGAGCCACATTGATCAACGCCCCTGAACCCCGACGGACATGAGACCCTACGCGCTACTGACCGCCCTGCTGCTCGTAACAGGCCTGTTTGCCCAAACCCCGGAAGCCTTCAACTACCAGG
>JAGQVV010000338.1 GCA_020437805.1 Flavobacteriales bacterium | reverse complement strand
CGGTGCCACCGGCCGAGCGGAAACGTGGTCTCTTGGGCCAGTGGGGCGATGCCATCCTCTTCGCTGTGATCGTGGCCACCGTGTTCCGTGCGTTCACCTTCGAGGCCTTCACCATTCCTACTCCGTCCATGGAGAAGAGCTTATTGGTGGGCGATTACCTCTTCGTGAGCAAGTTGAGCTATGGGCCGCGGATGCCCATGACACCGCTGACCTTCCCCTTCACGCACCACACCATGCCGTTCTCGGCCAGCACGCCGTCCTTCGTGGAGTGGTTCAGCCAACCCTACCGGCGCTTGCCCGGCTTCGGTGATCCGCAACGTGGCGATGCCGTGGTGTTCAACTTCCCCGAGGGGGATACGGTGGTGGCCAATTTCCAGAACCAGAGCTATTACCAACTGGTCCGTGACCATGGTCGAGCCAAGATCCACGACCCCGATTACCGGATGTTGAACATGGTGAACGGACAGGTGCGCCAGGTGCCCACCGGTGGGATCCTGGTGCGTCCCTTGGACAAGAAGGAGAACTACATCAAGCGCTGCGTTGCGGTTGCCGGCGACTCCTTGGAGGTGCGCGATGGCATGGTGTACGTGAACGGTGAGGCGCAGCCCTTGAAGGAAGGCGGACAGTATGCATACGAGTTCGCATTACGGTCCACCTTCAACGAGAAACGCTTGAAGGAGCTGTTCGATATCAGCCCGGATGATATCGGCCCCGGCGAGAATGGCGGTGTGAGCATCCCCTTGACGGCGGCCGCTGCCGAGAGGCTGAAGGGCTTCGACAATGTGATCTCCATGGAGCGCCAGAACCACCCGAAAGGCTATTCCACGGATTACCGCACGCTCCCCTACTTCCCGAACCATGCCGACTACGACTGGACCGAGGACAACTACGGACCGATATACATTCCGAAGAAAGGCGCCACGGTGAAGCTCGATCCGCATGTGTTGCCACTCTACGAGCGCGTCATCCGTACGTACGAGCACAACGACCTCGAAGTGCGCGACGGGAAGATCCTGATCAACGGACAGGTCGTCGATTCGTATACGTTCAAGCAGGACTACTACTGGTTGATGGGCGACAATCGCCACCGCTCACAGGATGCCCGCTTCTGGGGGTATGTACCACACGACCATGTAGTGGGCAAGGCCGTTCTGGTGTGGTTCACGAAGGACCCGTACACGGGCATACGCTGGAAGCGTTTGTTCTCATTCGTGAAGTGATGCGCCTACCCACAGCGGATCGTCCTATTCGTTCCGGGCTTGATAGGTGATGTCATCCGTGATCGGCTGGCTCGCAGCGAAATGGCATGGAACCCATGAGTGGGCGAAGGCCTTCGTACTGGCCCTGTTGATCCTGCTCGTTCTGCATGTGTTCGTGGTCCGCTGGGTCCTGGTGGAAAGCACCAGCATGTACAACACCCTTAGACCCGGAGACCTTGTTCTTGTGCAACGCTGGCCGGTCTGGACCGGATTCGAGCGTGGGGATATCGCCGTGTTCCGGGATCCGCTGAAGGACCATGTTCCGATGATGCGCAGGCCCTTGTTGGTGAAACGCATCGTAGGCATGCCGGGCGATGTGGTGGAACTGCGCAAAGGTGTGCTGTATGTGAACGGTCGGTTGCTCGGGTTCGACCGCACCACCAGCGCCTACCTCGTGCGCGTTCGGGAACCGGAGGATGCCGTGGAGCTGCTCGACCGGATCGGTCTTCCCACAAGCGCCATCCAAGCCGGCAGGACAGCTGTGGAGGTCCCGCTCAACGAAGCGCTGGCGATGCAGGTGCGGGAGCTTCCATATGTGATCAGTGCGGAGCCCATGCGGGCTGCTTCGGGCGCGCAGCGCCACATTTTCCCGTTCAGTCAGGCGTATCCCTGGAACAGCGACGATCACGGTCCCATCATCGTTCCGGGTAGAGGCGATACGGTGCGGATCGATGCACGGAACCTCCCGCTGTACGACCGGCTGATCAGCATATATGAAGGCCACGAACTGGGCGTTGACCGGAACGAGCTCCTCCTTGACGGAACGCCCTTGGAACGCTACGGCTTCGAACAGGATTACTTCTTCGTGCTGGGCGACGCACGGCACCACAGCGCGGATTCACGCTATTGGGGATTCGTTCCCGAGGACCATTTGACCGGTCGCGCCGGGTTGCTCCTTTGGGGCAATGGTGTGGGCGGAGCGCAGAGCGGTAGGGACTGGACAGCGTTGTAGCCGGTACTTTTACCGCCATGCGCGGACCCGTTCTCTTCTTCTCCTTGATCCTGATAGCGTGCACCGGGCCTTCCGTGGAGGAAGGGGATGCATGCGATCGCCACGTCGTTCCCTACCCCGATCTGATCGGTCAACAGGAGCGTACCAGCCTCAACGGAGGATACTTGGACGCGATGGCGCATTACACCGCTGCAGACTACGCCACAGCACGGGACGGCCTGATCAACTACCTCTCCCGCAAGGGTGCGGACAAGAGCGCATACATGTACTTGGCGTGTTGCTACCTCGAACT
>JAGQVV010000337.1 GCA_020437805.1 Flavobacteriales bacterium | reverse complement strand
ACAAGCTGGAGTTGTTCGACGGACTCGTGGCAAAAGGGCTCGACCCGGCAACCTCGGCGTACATGGGAGATGACATCCCCGATCTTCGTGTGATGGAGCGTGTTGGGCTCCCCTGTTGCCCGGCCGATGCGGCGGAGGAGATCAAATCGATGAGCGCGTTCGTGAGTCGCAAGAACGGTGGCGCCGGCTGTGTCCGTGACCTCTTGGAACAAGCCATGAAGCTACAGGGTACCTGGCTATCGAACGGAGCCCATACTTGGTAGCATGCTGGCTTTTTTTCGCCTTACCCGACCACTGAACCTGCTGATCATCGCGTTGACCATGGTAGCGATCCGTTACGGCGTGATCGCCGGGAACCTGGAACGTGGCCTGCATCACCTTGTGCGTCAACTTGGCGGCACTGTTGTGCGTGGAGACCTTGTACTTCCACCGGGATACGGACCTCAAATGCCACTGATCCATTTCACACTGCTCGTCCTGAGCACGATAATGATCGCAGCTGCCGGCAACATCATCAACGACTATTTCGACACGAGGATCGACCGGATCAACAAACCGAACGAGGTGATCGTGGGGCGGAGCGTGAAACGCAGGGTGGCCATGACCGCGCACATGCTGCTCAGCGGCGGGGGACTGTTGATCGGTGCGTATGTCGCTTGGCGCAGCGAACTGATGCAATGGGTGTGGATCCCTGCATTTTCCATCGGCGCACTGTGGGTTTACAGCACCAATTTGAAGCGATCCCTGGTCATTGGGAACGGCTTGGTGGCGACCCTCACAGCCTTGGTCCCGCTCACCGTAGGACTGTACGAGATACCCATGCTCGCGCGCTATTTCAGTACTCCGAAGGTGATCATGGCGCATGGTGGCCAATTCGTGATGGAGCCAAGCTTCTTCATGGAGCTTTGGTATTGGGTACTGGCCTATGCCCTTTTCGCGTTCCTGAGCACGTTGGTGCGCGAACTTCAGAAGGATATGGCCGATGTCAAAGGAGATGAGGCGGTGGGTTGCCGGACCGTTCCGATCGTATGGGGCATGAAATGGGCCAAAGCACTTGCGTTGCTCCACACCGGATTGATCGTGGCCATGTTGCTTACCGTTCGTTCTTTGGCCCTGCATGATCGTTTCAGCTTCTGGTACATCGGTGTAGGGATCATCGGTCCGCTGTTGCTTTCGGCCGGCTTCACATACAATGCCCAAAGCCGTAAGGAACATCTTCGGGCCGGGCATCTGATGAAGGTCGCCATGGTGATGGCCGTGCTGTACGCCTTGTTCATCCGACACCTGAAATGACCACGCCCCTGCTCCCTTGGCGGTTGATCCTGGCCTCTGCCTCGCCCCGTCGTCGTCAACTCTTGCAAGGTCTGGACCTTCCGGTGGAGATCACCAGCGTGGACATAGATGAGACGCCTCCACCGGGAATGGCGCACGAGGATGTGGCGGAACACTTGGCACGGAAGAAGGCAGAAGCATGGAAGGGGGACCTTGCAAAGGATCAGGTCCTGATAACCGCGGACACCACCGTTGTGATCGGGAAGACCTTGCTCAATAAACCCGAGAACGCTGCCGAGGCACGGCACATGTTGGCCGCATTGTCGGGCCGTACCCATCGTGTGATCACAGGTGTGTGCCTTCGCACGGCCAAGTCCTTGACCTGTTTCTCGGACAGCACCGAAGTGACCTTCGCGAGACTTTCATCGGAAGAGATCGCTTACTACGTGGACCGCTATTCCCCTATGGACAAGGCCGGAGCATACGGGGTGCAGGACTGGATCGGATATGTAGCCGTGGAACACCTGAACGGTAGTTTCTACACGGTCATGGGCCTACCCCTGCACAAGGTGTACGATGCCTTGCGCAGTTCTGTCGAATAGCCCTGCGCTTGTGGCGATCGGCTATCGGCTCAGTGCGTGTACACATCTCCGCGCCACCACACCTTCACGGTGTTGAGCGGCATGTACATCACCAAGAGCCCCCGTTCAAGGGTGAAACGTTGTGCGGTCTGCTCGCGCAGTGCCACCTCCCCAACCCCTTTTCGCCAAATGCGCACCGTACGATCCGCACCACGGTAGGCCAACGCTCCCCATGAGGCACCCCACTCCTCGGGCCAGAAGCGTTCCACCTCGTGCACCTTCCCGTCCTGGAACACCATCAATCGGTCCTGGTCCCGGTACACAACGATACTGTCCTTCACGTGGTATTCCTGTGGTGCATAGCTCGTAGCCGTGTATACCTGACCGTCCTCCAATACCTTCAGTGAACCCGTGATGTCCACCCAGGCCACGATACCCTTACCCACTTGGTAACTGGCGGGTTTGAACGCTTCCAGATCATAGGATCCACCTTGGTAAAAAGCCTTCAATCCCATACCACGAGGATCCACATAGGCCACCACATCCGCACCGGCCTTGTAATCCACACCATCCTCGAAAACATCGGCCACGTCCTGGATGTATCCTCGATAAAAGACCTTGAGCTTTCGTTCCACATTGGTCACCCATGCCAGCAGGTTGTCGCCGCTTTTCCACGTCCTCACCGGATCGTTCGCCAGCGCATCCTCCAACTCATATTCCTGCCCTTGCCACCACGCTCGCACCATGCTCTGGTTCACATCATACCACCCCGCGATGCTATCCTCTACCACGTAGCCACCCGTGTTCCCGCACAAGCTGAGCAACTTGGTCCCATCATGCAGCTTCAGCGAACCGGCCACATCGAACCCGAAGAAGTGATCGGTGACCTGTGGTTCCACCAAACTGGAACGGTCGAGTCGCGTGGTGCTGCCGTTCCTGTACAGTTTGACATCACCGGTGGCATCGGCATACGCAATGTAATCCCCCCCCACCCCGATGGCCTTGGGCCGGAGCGGTTCCAACTCGGTGAAGGTGCCGTGATCGAACACGATCATCCGCTCACGGAAATCAAGGAAAGCCGTGAGGTCCTGTGACCTCAGCGGAGTTCCAGCAAGCACCATGGAAGCCGTAACTACCAGTACGGTCAGTGAACGGAGCGAGTGCGAAGAAGTGGTATTCAAAGACATGGGTCGGATGGGGCTGAACGGTCCGAAGTTCGGTACGGAACGACATGATAGGGATCATATGACAAAAGGAGTGCCATGCTCACTTTGTAAGAGTGACGGCCATGAGGACGTACCCGGCCGAGATGCCGAAGACCTCACGCGAGTTGATGGAGCACGGAAGCGGGAAAGAGAGAACCTCAAAAGAATTGGAGGACCTGAGGCGCAAGCTCGACAATATCGAGTGGACCACGGCCGGAACGCGCTCGGTCCACTTCAGCGAATAAGCGTCACGTGGCCAACGCGCTCTTGCATCTTGCCCTCACGATCACGGATCCGGACCTTCCATATATATACCCCTTGGGGCAAGTCCTCTCCATCCCATGGCTTGTAGGGCGAAGTGCTCATGTATCGCTGCACACCCCAGCGGTCATATATGTTCAATTCGAAGTAACTCGGCTCGACCACGGTCGATACGACCCCGAACAGGTCGTTGATCCCATCCGAATTCGGGGAAAAGGCGTTCGGCGCATACAAGGCGAACGCATCCTCTACGCACACCTCATCGCTGGTACTGCTCGTGCAACCATCATCATCGCTTACCTCCAAAGCGACCGTGTAGCATCCGATGCCAGGATAGGTGAAGTTCGTTGAGGGTTCATCCGAGCTCGAACCGAGCGGGTCGCCGAACGACCACGACCAACTGGTGGCACCGATACTTCGATCCATGAACCGGAAGGTCGGGTCGTCCACTTGTGCCACTTCCGGTGAAACATCGAAGCTCGCCACTGGGCCGGCAGATGCGGTGATCGCTGCAGGATACGTTACTGAACCCATGCATCCGTTCTGATCCGTGTTGGTCAGTGTCACATCGAAGACCCCTGCACTGGTGTAGCAATGCTCCGGGTCGGGCTGGTCCATCGCCTGTCCGCCATCACCGAAGCTCCAATTCCGTATCCCGTCCATTCCCGGGTCCGAAGTGAACACCACACATAGCGGTGTGCATCCA
>JAGQVV010000057.1 GCA_020437805.1 Flavobacteriales bacterium | reverse complement strand
AGCTGGTTCCGGATCCAGGAGATGTTCCGCTTCGAGAGCTTCCACATGTACGGTGTGATCGGGACGGCAGTGTTCGTTGGCGCGATCAGCGTTCTCTTGATCAAACGGCACAAAGCGCGCACGATCCATGGAGAAGAGATCATGATCCACCCTAAGGAATTCAACAAGGGCCAGGTATACGGAGGGGTCGCATTCGGGCTTGGATGGGCGATCACAGGGGCCTGCCCAGGTCCATTGTTCGCACAGATCGGCGCCGGATCCGGGGTGGTCTTCATCACCTTTCTGAGCGCTGTGGCCGGCACATGGGTTTACGGGCTGCTCCGCGAAAAGCTCCCGCATTGACCGATATGAAATGGCGAAGGCCCCCGAGGGAGCCTTCGCCAACTCCGACCATGTCGGTCAGGCCCCCAGGTCTTTTTTCGCCAGGTAGAAATCGATCAGTTCGACGCTCTTATCCTGCAGCCGCGCATCGAGTTCCCCAAGGGTCTTCGGAGGTGGTACGATCACCTTTTCTCCGGCCTTCCAGTTCAGGGGCATGGCGCAACCGTGCACATCGGCCGTCTGCATGGCCTCCAACACACGTTTGATCTCATCCATGTTGCGCCCCACATTCAGCGGGTAGTACATGACGAGGCGGATGATGCCCTTGGGATCGATGAAGAACACGGCACGTACCGCCGCGGTATTGCTCGCGTTCTCATGCAGCATTCCATAACGCTTCGCGACCCGCATATCGATGTCAGCGATGATCGGGAAGTCCATGAGGACACCGGTCTTCTCCCGCACGGCCTGCACCCATGCCACATGGCTGTGTATGCTGTCGATGCTCTCACCGATCAGCTTTGTGTTCCGTGCGGCGAACCACTCCTTTTCCTGGGCGAACCCACCAAGCTCCGTGGTACACACCGGTGTGAAATCAGCAGGATGGGAGAACAGGATCGCCCAGCTGTCCTTGATGTACTCACTGAACTTGATCGGACCGATCGTGGTGAGCGCCTCGAAATCCGGTGCGGGATCACCGATCCGCGGCATATGCGTCGTTTCCATGTCAAAGTGTTTTGATCGATGCAAAGAGAACCGTTCGCGCCTGACCCGGTGGTGACATCGATCACGATCCGTTCCTTCTTCGGAGGACGGTGACGATCATCACGGTCCGCACGAATGGATCGATGGACCTTTGTGCATACGAATACCACACGTCATGAAAATGAACATGGGAACAATGGACCGCACGATCCGGGTCCTTGTCGCACTGGCGATCGCAGTGCTCTATTTCACGGGTGTGATCCCAGGTACTCTGGGCATCGTCCTGTTGATCCTGGCCGGGGTCTTCGTCCTCACGAGCCTGGTCGGCTTCTGCCCGTTGTACTCCCCGTTCAGGTTCAGCACACGAAAACGATGAACCGTGCCTGGGTGATCACCGGTCTGGGCATCGGGTTTGGTGCCCTGGCGGGCTGGTTCCATTGGAGCCATTGGGGATGCACCAACGGTTGTACGATCACAGGCGACCCGGTGAACAGTTCCCTGTATGGTGCGGTCATGGGAGGATTGCTGGTGAATACGTTCAAACGGAAAGCACAGAACAAGAAAAAGAACACGTGAACATGCTACGTACACTTTTCGGAATGGGTCCCAAGGTGGACCTGAAGGAGGTCCTTGCGAAAGGGGCCACGATAGTCGACGTCCGTTCGGCAGGTGAGTATGCCGGTGGGCATATCAAGGGATCGGTGAACATCCCGTTGGACCAGTTGGAACAACGCATGCACAAACTACCGAAGGACAAGGCCATCATCGCGTGCTGCTTGAGCGGTGCGCGAAGCGGAAGAGCGGTGGACATCCTGAAGGCGCATGGCCTGGAAGCGTACAACGGTGGTGGATGGTCGGGCTTGAATGCCGTGGTGCGCGGATGACAGGTACGATGCTTGGTGGTTGGTCGTGGGCGCGGGCATTGCGCCTAGTGATCGCCTTGCTCTTCCTGGCCGCCGGGATAGGTTCCGGGGATACATTCGCTTACGTTGCGGCAGGTATCCTTGGCGTTCAAGCGGTGCTCAATGTGGGATGTTGCGGTACGCACTGTTCATCTCCATTGCCGGCCCGGGACAGGGAAAGCGCGCTCGATGGAACGGAATACGAAGAAGTAGGTTGACATGGGAACGACATTCCAGGAACTGATCAACGGTGAACGGCCGGTCCTGGTCGACTTCTTCGCCGAATGGTGCGGGCCATGCAAGGCAATGAGGCCCGTGCTCGACGAATTCAAGGGATGGGTCGGGGACCGCGCCACGGTGATCAAGGTGGATGTGGACAAGAACCCTGCGGCAGCACAGGCCTACCGTGTGCAGGGCGTGCCCACCCTGGCCATCTTCAAACATGGAAAGGTGGTGTGGCGCAAGGCCGGTGTCCACTCCGCCAAGCAACTTGAAGAGGCGATCCGGCCTTACCTATGATGCCGGCAGCGTGGCAGGATGCACCTCCAAGGACCCACGCGACAGAGTTACCCGACCTTCCCGCTGGAGTTGCTGCAACAACCGTGTGACCACTTCTCGCGGTGAGTTCAGCTCATGCGCGATGTCCTCGTGGGTGCCCTTGATGGTCGTACTTCCCGTGGCGTGCACGCGCTTCACCAGGTAGTTCCATAGTTGCTCATCCATCCGGTGGAAAGCGACCACTTCGATCGTCTCGAGCAACTCACCGAAGCGTTGGGCCTGGTTCTCGCTCACGAAACGCCTCCATTCCGGATGAGCCATCCATTCATCCGCGTAGCGTGCTGGTATCATCAGCAGTTCCGCCTCCTCCTCCACCACGGCACGCACCGAGCTGTTCCTGTTCGTAGTGCAACACGTAAGGGACATGGCGCATGACTCCCCAGGCATGATGTGGTACAGGAAGCGCTCGTGCCCATCCGCATCCTGCACCAGGATGCGCAGGCTTCCTTTCACCACAACAGGGATATGCGTGATCGCGTCGCCGGGCCGCATGAGTTCGGCCCCTGCTGGCAGCATGCGACGCGTGGCCACCTTGTGGAACTCAGCACCGAATGCTGTGCCCTCGAAAAGTCCAGGATCGGGTCTCACGACCGCGAACATAGCCCCTGCTGAGGTTTCATCGTTCTCCTTTTGCCGCCTTCGGATCGAAGTGGAAGAAGATGTTCGCCCAGATCACTTTGCTCAGGACGTAGAGGAATGGGCTGAGCACCACGAGAAGCCCCACCACACTCCCGGCCTGCCAGACAAGGCTGAGGTCCGGCGCAAGAACGGAAAGAGCCACCCACACGGTGACGAACAGCGCCACAGCAAGGGCATAGGAGACGTACATGGCCCCATAGAAGAAACCCGGCTCCCGTTCGAATTTGACGCCACAGACAGGACAGTTGGGGTGAACGTCACCGACCGTGCTCAGGGCATAGGGCTGCGAAACGAATAGATCCCCCTCGTGGCACACCGGGCACGTAAAGGTCAGAACGCTGTACAGTTTGCTCTCTTTCCAAGCCATGTGCAAAATGATGTGATCCCACCCTTTTTGGATGGTGAGTTAGGTCACGATCCCTTTCCCCGGCTATCCTTCACCGGTCATTTTCGCCGGATCGACCCACAGGTCGAAATCCGCAGCACTCACGTAGCCCAGTCCAACCGCGGCCTCCTTCAATGTGGTGCCCTCCTTGTGCGCCTTCTTCGCGATCTCGGCCGCCTTGTAGTAACCGATGTGCGGGTTCAAGCTTGTCACCAGCATCAGTGAATTCTCAAGGTGACGCTTCAATACGGGCCTGTTCGGCTCGATGCCTACCGCACACCGATCGTTGAAACTCACACAGGCCTCGCCGATCAACCGTGCGCTCTGAAGCACATTCGCCGCGATCATCGGCTTGAACACGTTGAGTTCGAAGTGCCCGTTGCTTCCACCGATACCCACGGCGACATCATTGCCCATCACCTGGGCGCCGACCATGGTAAGGGCCTCCGGTTGGGTGGGGTTGACCTTTCCCGGCATGATCGAGGAACCCGGTTCGTTGTCCGGAATGATCAGTTCGCCGATGCCACTGCGCGGACCGCTGCTGAGCATGCGGATGTCATTGCCGATCTTCATGAGGCTTACCGCGGATCGCCGCAGGGCGCTGCTCAATTCCACCATGGCATCGTGCGCGGCGAGGGCTTCGAACTTGTTCGGCGCGGTGACGAATGGCAGACCGGTGAGCTCTGCGATCTTCTTGGCGACCAGCACGCTGTAGCCTTTGGGCGCGTTCAATCCTGTGCCAACCGCCGTACCGCCGAGTGCCAACTCACGCACCATGACCAGGGCATTGTCGATACTGCGCAACCCGTTGTCCAATTGCTGGGCGTACCCACCGAATTCCTGTCCCAGGGTAAGCGGCGTGGCATCCATGAAGTGCGTTCGACCCGTCTTCACGATGTCCTTGAATTCATCCGCCTTTTTTCGCAGGGTGTCGCGCAGCTTCTTCACTCCGGGCACGGTCACTTCCACCACCATCTTGTATGCGGCGATGTGCATGGCGGTCGGGAAGGTGTCGTTGCTGCTCTGGC
>JAGQVV010000056.1 GCA_020437805.1 Flavobacteriales bacterium | reverse complement strand
GGCGCCACGATCGTCTACGGCCCGAACGCGGCGCCGAGCTTCGAAGCGCACATCGCCACCGACGGAGAGGAGTTGAAGGTGGGCAAGCTCACCATCAAAGTGCTTCATACGCCAGGACACACCATGGAAAGCACCACGTACCTGTTGTTGGATGAGCAAGGGAAGCCGCATAGCATCTTCACCGGCGACACGCTCTTCATCGGTGATGTCGGACGACCGGACCTCGCGCAAAAGATGGGCTCCATCACCATGGAGGACCTTGCCGGTCACTTGTATGACTCCCTGCACGACAAGATCATGACCCTGCCTGATGAAGTGCTGGTGTACCCGGCGCATGGCGCGGGAAGTGCGTGCGGGAAGAACATGAGCAAGGAGACCTGGGACACGCTCGGGAACCAGAAGAAGGTGAACTATGCGCTGAAGGCCGAGCCAAAGGAGCAGTTCATCAAGGAGGTGACCGATGGCCTGTTGCCACCGCCTGCCTACTTCCCGCAGAACGTGGCCATGAACAAGGGCGTGATCGCCAGCGTGGACGCGATAAAGGAGAAAGGATTGCGCGGCCTCACCCCCGAGCAGTTCGAGCTGGTCGCTGAAACGGAAGGGGCCCTGGTGCTCGATACGCGGAACGCACAGGTCTTCAAGGACGGCTTCGTGCCGCGTTCGATAAACATCGGCATCAAGGGTGATTTCGCACCCTGGGTGGGAACGATGATACCCGATGTGAAGCAGCCATTGCTGTTGGTGACCGATGATGGTGCCGAGGATGAGGTGGTGACGCGATTGGCCCGTGTGGGCTACGACAATGTGTTCGGATACTTGAAAGGAGGCATCGCAGCTTGGAAGGATGCGGGCCGTGAAGCGGACAGCTTGGAAAGCATTTCCGCAGCGGAGTTCGAGAAGCGCATGAAGGCTGGAAAGCTGAACGTGTACGATGTGCGCAAGCAAGGTGAATGGGAAGCGGAGCACCTGGAGGGCGCGCACTTCACCTCCTTGCAGTTCCTCAACGACCATTTGGCGGAGATCGACAAGAACGAGCCGAACTACATCCACTGCGCAGGTGGTTATCGCTCCATGATCGCAGCTTCCGTGCTGAAAGCGCGCGGATACCACAACGTGGTCGATGTTGCCGGTGGGTTCAACGCGATCAAGAAGACGGACCTCCCCACAACGGAATACGTCTGTCCCTCCACGCTGAAGAAATAGGTGAACCGTGCAAAACTCTGTGGGGTCGAACTCGACTTCAGCCTGACCTGTCCCATGCTCGAACTCATCAAACAACCTTGGCCTTGGTACGTGGGCGGTGCCCTGATCGGCCTTACGGTACCCATCCTGTTGATATTGGGCAACAAGACCTTCGGGATCAGCAGCTCGCTTCGCCACATGTGCGCGGCCTGCTTTCCGGGCAATGTTCCCTTCTTCAAGTATGATTGGCGAAAAGAGATCTGGAACCTCTTCTTCGTTGGAGGCGTTGTGCTCGGTGCGGCACTTGCCGCTCATTACCTGAGCGACCCGAACCCGGTGGTGCTTGCGGAAAGTACGCAAGCCTACCTTGCGGAAAAGGGGATCACGGATACCACTTCCCTGTTGCCGGCAGAGCTTTTCTCTTGGAACGCGGTCCTGTCGCTGCGCGGTTTCATCTTCTTCGTGGTCGGTGGCTTTCTGGTGGGCTTCGGCACACGCTACGCAGGCGGCTGTACCAGTGGGCATTCCATCATGGGCCTGAGCAACCTGCAGTGGCCGAGCTTGGTGGCCACCGTGAGCTTCATGGTCGGAGGCATCATCATGACCTGGCTCATCCTACCCCATCTTCTTACGCTCTGACCGATGAAGGACACCAACAAGCCCATTGAACAGGACCTCGATTTCGATCAGCGTGCACTGGATGCCATGTGCGTGAACGAGTCGCACTTGCAGCATCCTTGGTGGTACAATCTGAAGTACACGGCGTGGGGCCTTGTCTTCGGGGCCGTGTTCGTGAAGACGGAGATCATCAGCTGGTTCAGGATCCAGGAAATGTTCCGCTTCGAGAGCTTCCACATGTACGGTGTGATCGGAACGGCCGTGGTGGTTGGTGCTATAGGCGTGTTCCTGATCAAACGCGCCAAGGTCCGTACCATCTACGGTGAGGCCATTGTGATCCATGACAAGATCTTCAACAAAGGACAGATCTATGGTGGTTTGCTCTTTGGTCTGGGTTGGGCGATCACCGGCGCCTGTCCGGGTCCATTGTTCGCGCAGGTGGGTGCAGGCTTCGGTGCCATCACCATCACCTTCCTGAGCGCCTTGGCCGGGACCTGGGTCTACGGCGCGGCACGGGAGAGACTGCCCCACTGATCATTCCGCCGGGAACGAACGCCGCCCGGTTGATATCGGAGCTCCTGTGCGGTCCGTCCGTAGGAACGACCATTCTACTTTGGTCGCTCAACCTCCATCCGTATGAAGACCGTTCGCAAGACCTTCCTGTTCACGGCGCTTGCCAGCATCCTGATCACCCAAAGCGGCTGTTTCGGTTCGTTCAACTTGACCAAGAAGGTGTACGATTGGAACGATAGCGCGGTGAACGACAAGTTCTTGAAGAGCCTGTTGTTCCTGGGCCTGTGCATCGTACCGGTCTATGAGATCAGCCTGCTCGTGGATGCCGTGGTGTTCAACCTGATCGAATTCTGGAGCGGAAGCAACCCGGTGGCCATGAAAGAAGGAGATAGCGAAATGCAACTGGTCACCTTCAACGGGAACGACTATCGCATCGTGGCCACGAAGGACACCTTCACCACCACCCAGATGAGCGGGACACAGGCGGGCGAGGTGCGTGTGTTGAAGTTCGATCGGCAGAGCAGGACCTGGCACTACAGCGACAGTTGGACGAAGGACACACCGGTGATGACCTTTCTGGACGATCACGCCGAGAACGTCCGCTTGTACACGGCTAACGGGTATTCGGACCTTGCCCGGGCCGACATGCAGGACGAGAAGCGGATGGCGGGCTTGCTTGGTGCCTGCCTCGATGAAGCATACGCAAGCGTGCGCTGAACCAGCGGACATGAACATGAAAGCCCGGTCGACGCCGGGCTTTCATGTTTCCAATGGTACTTGGCCCTACCCTTCTCCGGTCATCTTCGCCGGATCCACCCACTTGTCGAAATCGGAAGCGCTAACGTGGCCCAAGGATACCGCAGCCTCCTTCAAGGTGGTGCCTTCCTTGTGCGCCTTCTTCGCGATCTCGGCGGCTTTGTAGTAGCCGATGTGCGGGTTCAAGCTCGTCACCAGCATCAACGAATTCTCCAAGTGGCGCTGGAGCACGGGCTTGTTCGGCTCGATACCCGTTGCGCACTTATCGTTGAAGCTCACGCAGGCATCACCGATCAAACGGGCGCTTTGCAGTACGTTGGCCGCGATCAAGGGCTTGAAGACGTTCAGTTCGAAATGGCCTTGCATACCACCGACGCTGACGGCCACATCGTTGCCGATAACCTGTGCGCACACCATGGTGAGGGCCTCGGGTTGGGTGGGGTTCACCT
>JAGQVV010000055.1:4384-6287 GCA_020437805.1 Flavobacteriales bacterium | reverse complement strand
GTGCACTTCGATTCGCCCATCAGCAGCCAATACCTCTCCGCCTTGTTGTTGATCGCACCGTGTTTGGACGAAGGCCTGCAGCTGCACTGGACCGGCACACGGCTCAGCGAGCCTTTCGTGAGCATGACACTGAAAATGCTTTCCGATTTCGGCGTATATCCCAGCTTGGAGCTGGATGGCGTGCGCGTACCGGCCGGTACCTACAAGAAAGTGCCATACGTCGTTCCTCCCGACTGGAGCAGTGCGGCCTTCTGGTTCGAACAGGTGGCCTTGGACCCGGGATCCGAGGTGTTCCTGATCGGCCTCGACAACGACACGCTCCAAGGTGACCGGGAAGCGCAGAAGCTCTGGTCGCCATGGGTGCAAGCCGACTACGAGGATGGGGGGCTGCGTCTGACCCACCGTAGGGATCCCGGCGAATGGGCCGCCGGCGCCGTTTCATTGAAGCACGTTCCGGACCTCTTCCAGCCGCTTGCGATCACACTTGCCGCAAAAGGAGCGAACGCCACCCTCATCGGTCTGGACAATCTGGTGGTGAAAGAGACCGATCGGCTGAAGGCCATGGCCGAGGTGCTGGCAACGCTCGGGTGCCGTGCAAACCACGAAGGCGGCACCTTCACCATGAGCGGTTCCATCACCAACACCTCGCCCTTGCCCTTCGATCCGAACATCGATCACCGCATGGCACTGTGCATCGCCCCGCTTGCGCTGTTGCTACCGTCCGTCACCATCCATGATCCGAGGGTGGTGGACAAGAGCTACCCGACGTTCTGGGAGGATCTGGGGAAGGCCGGGTATACCGTCACAGCCCATTAACGCGCGGATCACCATCTTCGCTGAGCACAACCGCTCGTGCATCGCCTGAAGATCCCAGGGTCTTGGACCCTCGTCATTTGACACTTGATACTTGAACATCCATGGCATTCCCAACCGACCTTGAGATCGCGCAGAAAGCGAACATGCTTCCCATCTTCACCATTGCTGAACGTTTGGGCATCGACCCCGGGCAGGTTGAACCCTACGGGCGCACGAAGGCGAAGCTTCCGCTCTCGTTGATCGACGAGAAGAAGATCGCGAAGAGCAAGTTGGTGCTGGTGACGGCACTGTCACCTACACCGGCGGGTGAAGGAAAGACCACCACCAGCATCGGGCTGAGCGAAGGCCTGAACAAGCTGGGGAAGAAGAGCGTGGTGGTGCTGCGCGAACCGAGCCTCGGCCCGGTGTTCGGGATGAAGGGAGGTGCCGCTGGTGGGGGCTACGCGCAGGTGGTCCCCATGGAGGACATCAACCTCCACTTCACCGGGGACTTCAGTGCGATCGAGAAAGCCAACAACCTGCTCTCAGCGCTCCTGGACAATAACCTGCAGAGCCGCACGAACAACCTTGGCATCGATCCGCGCACGATCAAGTGGAAACGTGTGATGGACATGAACGATCGTGCCTTGCGCGATATCGTCATCGGCCTGGGAGGCACCGGCAACGGCATCCCACGCGAGGATGGATTCAACATCACCCCGGCCAGCGAGATCATGGCGATCCTCTGTTTGGCCACCGGTATCGAAGACCTCAAGAAGCGGATCGGCGACATCTACCTGGGACAGACCTTCGACCGTGCACCGATCTACGCCCGTGACCTGAAGGCCGAAGGTGCCATGGCGCTGTTGCTGAAGGATGCGCTGAAGCCTAATCTGGTGCAGACCCTTGAGAACAATCCTGCGATCCTGCACGGTGGCCCCTTCGCCAACATCGCTCAAGGCGTGAACAGTGTGCTCGCCACCAAGATCGGACTAAGTCTCGGAGACTATGTGGTGACGGAGGCCGGTTTCGGTGCGGACCTCGGTGCGGAGAAGTTCTTCGACATCAAGTGCCGCGCAGCGGGTCTGAAGCCCGATGCCGCAGTGGT
>JAGQVV010000055.1:0-4317 GCA_020437805.1 Flavobacteriales bacterium | reverse complement strand
GAAAAGCTGAAGGCCGGTCTTGCCAACCTCGGTCGGCACATCGAGAACATGAACAAGTTCGGCGTGATGGTGGTGGTCGCGATCAACCACTTCCCCACTGATACCGAAGAGGAGATCGGGATGATCCAGGCCTTTTGCAAGGACATGGGTGTTGATGCCGTTCTGGCCAAAGGCTTCGCGAAGGGAGGAGAAGGTATGACCGACTTGGCCGAGGCGGTCGTGCGGGTTGCCGAGAGCGGCAAGAGCGCCTTCAAGCCCTTGTATGAACTCGGGCTATCCATCAAGGAGAAGATCGAACGCATCGCAAAGGAGGTGTACCGCGCCGATGGTGTCGACTACACCGGTGAGGCCGAGTTGGCCTTGCGCCGGATCACGAAACTCGGGTTGGATGGTGTGTCCATCTGCATGGCGAAGACACAGTACAGCTTCAGTGATGACAAGGCCCTGCGTGCTGCGCCCACCGGCTTCCGGATCACTGTTCGCGATATCGAGATCGCAGCCGGTGCGGGCTTCGTCGTTCCCATTTGCGGCGAGATCATGCGTATGCCGGGCTTGCCGGCCGTTCCTGCAGCGGAAGGCATGGATATCGATGCGAACGGTGTGGTCACCGGGCTGAGTTGAGCTTGGATGTGATCGTGACGGAACGTTGAGTTGTTGCGTTACCTGTTGCGTTGGTTCGCATTCAAGGAAGTGGACCAACACACGATCATCATGTTCACATCAGCCTTCATTCTTCTTTCTGGACTCTTCTTTGCCGACCCCGCGCTGCCCGTTGCTGCCACGAACGTCGACACTGACGCCATGGTCTTCTCGCTCGGTGGGCCGCCCAGCATCCGCATTGCGGGCTTGTCGGGCGGGGACGTTTCCGCGGAACAGTTCGCTTCTGCGCGTACGGTGGATCTCGCGGGCTGCCAGCCCGATGCCAAGAACGTATCACTCACCTTCGTCACAACCGACGGCAAGGGCATCGAGAAGAATGTGAACGATGAAGGTCCTGAGATCGAAGCAGCGATGCGCTCCATGATCACGGCCTTACCCAAAGGAGCGACCTTCTTGGTGGAGGTGGAAGTGAAGGACAGCAAAGGCAAGACCTGGAAAGTGCCCACGGCCAGCTTCATCTGGATAGGCTGATCCGGGACCCTCTATGCGGTGCTGGCAGTGCCGCTTCCACCGCGCAGTTGTTCCCTGGCCGTGAGCATGTGCGCATTGGGCTCCAGGCCTGCACCATCGGCGCTGAACTCCGGCTTCAGGCGCAGCACGAAGTACATGTTCAACTCGCCTTTCCCCTTGACATTGATCGGACCGCGCGGTAGCACTTCAACGTATTCCATCACCTGCGCGTAGGTAGTGCCCGAGATGTTCACCCTGCCGGCCTCGCTGTTACTTTCCATTCGGCTGGCGAGGTTCACGGTGTCGCCCCATACATCGTAGGCGAATTTCTTGCGTCCCACCACACCCGTGATCACAGGGCCCGTATGGATACCGATGCGGATAGGCCATTGCGTTCGTCCTTTCTCCGCGCGTTCCTTGTTGCTATTCTCCACGGCCTTCACCATGCCAAGCGCCATCAATACGGCGTCCAAAGCATGGGTCGCGGTGGGCTCCGGTATTCCGCTGGCACACATGTACGCATCACCTATGGTCTTGATCTTCTCCACACCATGGCGATCGCACAGCTCATCGAAGAGCCTGAAGTAATGGTCAAGCTCGCTCACCAAGGTGTCGCTGTCCATTTGGCTGCTGAAGGTGGTGAAGCCCTTGAAATCGCTGAAAAGGACCGTGCATCGTTCGTGTCGTTGGGCATCGGCACTTCCTTTGCTCTTCAACTCTTCTGCAGTGCTGGCGGGAAGGATGTTCCGCAAGAGCGCTTCGCTGCGTTCCTTTTCCGTGGCCAATTCGGCGGTCCGCTTGGTCACGGTATTCTCGAGGCGTTCACGTTCACGGCGCAGGTTACGTTCCCGCAACCGTACGAAGCCGAACAAGCCGAGCAGGATGAAGGCACCGCTGCCGATGCGAAAGCTCGTGGTCTCCCAGATCGGTGGTGCGATCACGAAGGCGTATGATTCCGGGTGTTCCGTCCAGATGCCGCTTGCATTGCGTGCCATCACCTTGAAGGTGTAGTCGCCAGGTGGGATGTTGCTGTACGTGACCCGGTCCGTAGCGGTGATCGGCGACCAATCCGCATCATACCCTTCCAATTTCCAACGGTATCGCACCCGCTCAGGATAGGAGAGGGAGATGCCTGTGAACTCGAAGGTGAGGTGGTTCTTGTTGTATGGCAGCTCCAATGCGTCCGGCAGGCCATCGTGGTCAAGTCCTTTGCACCAAGGTGACCAATCCGCCTTTTCATAGAAGAGTTTCAACTCGGTCAGGTGCAGCAATGGTTCATTCGGGTCGTTCGATGTGCGGTCCGGGTCGAAGCGGGTGGCGCCTTGGACCGTGCCGAACCAGAGCGATCCGTCCTGGTCCAGATAGCTGGCGTTGCGCGTGGTCGAGATCCCGACGAAGCCCTCCTTCGGACCGAAGTTGCGCACCTGCAGGATGCGTTCCTGCAGTTCGTCCAATTCCACGAATGTGATGGCGCGTTTGCTGCCGAGCCATACGTTCTGCACGGCATCAAGCAATACCTGCTCCACGTTCAGGCTTTCCAGCCCATTCTTCAAGCCCAGGCTGTCCACCCGGCTCCCGTTGACCCGGTACATGCCGTGCTCCTCAGTACCGACCCATAGGTTCCCGGCCGCATCGCGCGCCAGGTCCGTCATAGCCACGGCAGGCAATTGCTCCATACGCCAGAGGCTTTGGCCTGTTGCACTGGCCAAGCCTGTGTATAAGCCCTTGTCGGTGGTGATCCAAAGGCTGTCCCTCGAGGTGACGATCCCGCGGACGACGAGACTATCAGGCCCCAATAGGGAATAACGGTCGGAACCCTTGCTCACAAAAAGCCCATTGAGTGTGCCCGCCCATAGTGCATCATCGCTTCGGTGGAGGCAGATCACACGGTCCGATTCAATGCCGTGTGCCGCCGAGTATGGTTCGAGGCGTTCACCCACCAATCGGAAGGCACCTTGGGTGGTGGTGCCGATCAATAGGTGACCGGCGCGGTCCTCGCCCAAAGCCAGCACGAAAGGGTCGGTAAGTCCGTCCAACGCACCGTAAGTGCGCATCCGACGCTCGTCCCAACACGCGATCCCGCCGCCGAAGGTGCCGAACCACATCAGGCCGTCCGGGGTGCGGTACAGTGAGGATATGATATTCGAGCCGAGACCATCCATCGTGGTGAAATGCAGGAAGGCGCCACTGATGTATTTGCTGACCCCACCGAACATGGTACCTGCCCATACCGATCCCGAGCGGTCCTGGTGCAGCTTGAATACCAGGTCGTGCCCCAACCCGTTCGCTTCCCCGATCATGTTCAGCATTGGCGAACCCTCCTCTTTGCTCAAGTGCGCCATGCCCGCCGGTGTGCCCATCCATATGTCGCCGTTGTGCGCGCGCAAGATGTCCAGTACCCTTGGGTCTTTCAGTGCAATGGGGAAGAAGCCGGTGAATCGTTCGTTCAATGGCAATGGCTTGAGGTCGTGCCCCAATTCCGCGTAACCGTTGGCCGTGCCCACCAACACCCCAAGACTGTCGGCGAATAGGGAGAAGGTCTTCGGATCCGGCAGGCTTGTGGTGATCGCATGCGCACGCCAGGCCTTTTCATCCACACGCGCTATGCCGGCATCGGTGGCTACCAGCAGTTCCCCGCGCGTAGTGCGGACCATATCGAAGACGCGCTCATGCGGCAAGCCATCGGCAGTGCCCATTACGCGTACCTCGCCTCTCTGGTACCGCACAAGACCCTTGTTCTCAGTGGACCACCATATCCCGTCACGATCGTCCTCGACAAGGGTATTGATGCGGGCCCTTGGCGCAGTGGACGGAAGTTCCGGAACGGAGATGTGGCCGCGTTCGAAGTATGCTACCATACCGTTCGAGAAGCCGAACCAGATCTTGCCATCCCTTGCGGCGAAGACCGCGGTAACCTTTTCGCTGGGCATCCCCGCCTCTCGGCCGAAGGTTTCGAAGCGCGAACCCTCGGAACGCGCGGCACCTCCATCGGTCGCCACCCACAGGAACCCGTCCTGGTCCTCGCACAGGTCGTTCACCGTGGCGCTGGGCAGGCCCTGCTCCTGACCATAGTTGCGCAGATCATATTGTTGGGCGTCCGTTGGTCCGGCCAGAAGCAGCACGATCGGCAGTAGGGTACCCGCGGCGGAGCGCATGGTTGGAAAGATAGCGTGCCGACCCAAGACCGTGCCGATCCGGGCTTGGATT
>JAGQVV010000336.1 GCA_020437805.1 Flavobacteriales bacterium | reverse complement strand
TTGGGCATGGAAGAGCAGAGGCAGTGCGAAGGCTGCGGCGGTGAGTAGGGGTCGTGCCATGGGTAACATCCTGGTCCCTTCATACGTACACCGGCACCACAAGTTCCCGCATGCACAAGCAACAACGATCCAGGTACGGCTGGTCGCTCGTGGTGTTCCTCATCCTGGCGGCCTTGCCGAGCGTGCTGCATGCACAGGGCAAGTTCACCGTGAACGGTCGCATGAAAGTGGAAGGCTCCGACCTGAACGGCGCCCGTGCCGTGGTGATGAAGGACGGCGTGAAGGAGCGCACGATCACGGTGAACCTGAACAAGTTCTCCCTGGACCTGGACCTGAACGCGAACTACATCATCTCCTTCGAAAAGGAAGGCTATGTGTCCAAGAAATTGTCCTTCAACACGCATGCGCCCTTGGAAGCGGTATCCAACGGCTTCACGCCCTTCGATTTCGCGGTCTCCTTGTTCAAGCAGTACGATGACATCAACATCGTGGTCTTCAACCAGCCCGTCGGCATGATCCGCTTCGACAACCGGGCCGGGGATTTCGACTACGATACGGACTACACCAAATCCATCCAATCACAGCTGGAGGAGGTGCTGAACAAGGTGGAGCAGCGGGAGAAGGACGAGGCCGCCAACGCCAAGGAACGTGAACAACGGGAAGCGGCGGAGGCGAAGGCCAAAGCGAAGGCCGAGGCGGAAGCCGCCAAGGAGGCAGCGGCCCGCGCCAAGGCCGAGGCCGAAGCAGCGAAGGAAGCCGCAGCCCGCGCCGAAGCGGAAGCGAAAGCCCAAGAAGAGGCCGAGGCCTTGCGTTTGGAGAACGAGCGCAAAGCGGCGGAAGCGAAGGAGAAGGCCGAACAGGCCAAAGCGACACCCGAGCCTCCACCCGTGGTGCAAGCCGTCGTGCCCAAGGAACAACCCAAGGCCGAACCACCGCCCAAGCCCGCAGCGCCACGCGTGATGCCCAAGCCCGCGAGCAACGCACTGAATTCCTTGGCACAGGTCGGTTCCGATGAACGCCGCTCCATTGCGCCGGTCATCGTCTCGGAGGAGTCGCCCATGGCGAAGGCGAAGATGGTCCAAGGGACCGAGGCCCGCCCGCACGAGCTGATCGACGATCCGGGAACGGTGCGTGATGAGCAACTGTTGGTGGAGACCAACAGCGTGACCACCGTGATCAAACTCACCCGGGCCGATCAGGTGGACGAGTACCGTAAGGTGGTACACAAGTGGGGTGGAAGTTTCTACTTCAAGAACGGCGCAACGTGCAGCCAAGAGGTGTACCAGCGCGAGGCCGTGGCCCGCGATGCCATTGCCGGCGCCACGCCACGTGGCAAGATGGATTGAAGGGCGAGCAGTAGTTTCGGAGCATGGCCTACCAACGCGATGGCCGCGCACCGATCCCGAAGGACCCTCGGACCAGCGCGCTGATGAGCCGCATCCGGGCCAAGAACACCGGACCTGAACTGATGCTCCGCGCCTTGCTGAGGCAAGCTGGACATCGCGGTTACAGGATCCACCACAAAAGCGTGCCCGGTAAGCCGGACATCGCCTACATCGGCAAGCGGGTCGCGGTGTTCGTGCACGGCTGTTTCTGGCACGGCTGCCCGCATTGCAGGCCACCACGACCGAAGAGCAACCGGAGCTTCTGGCAGACGAAGTTGGATGCGAATGCGCTACGGGACCAGCGCAAGGCCAAGGAGCTGCGCCAAGCCGGGTGGACCGTTGTTACGATCTGGGAATGCCAGTTGCGGAAGCGTCCGCAAGCGCAACTCGCCCGCGTG
>JAGQVV010000054.1:23713-37182 GCA_020437805.1 Flavobacteriales bacterium | reverse complement strand
CCATTCCGGCTCGTTCTTCTTGGCGCTGATGAAACGCACAATGTCCTCGTTCAAGCCTTTCGCGGCCTTGTCACTTTCAATGTTCGTGATGAAGCCGTAGGCGTACTCCTTCTCGGTGACTTCCTTGAGGATATCGTCGGTGTCCTGTGCCATGAATACTTCACCACAGAGGCACAGAGGATACAGAGAATGCGATCTCTCTGTTCGGCTCCGCTACTCGCGTGGACTTTGTCATTGGTATTTCCTCTGTGCTCTCTGTGCCTCTGTGGTGAACCTCAGATCGAGAAGCTCTCCCCGCACCCGCAGGTCCGGTTGGCATTGGGGTTGATGAATTGGAAGCCCTTGCCATTCAGGCCGCCGCTGAAATCAAGCGTGGTGCCCAGCAGGTAAAGCAGGCTCTTCTTGTCCACCACCACCGTCACCCCATTGTCCTCGAAGACCTTATCGCCGTCCTTCATTTGGTCGTCGAACTCAAGGTCATACATGAGGCCGCTGCATCCACCGCCTTTAACACCTACACGAACGAAGTGGTTCGGGCCACGGCCCTCCATACCAAGGAGCTTGGTCACTTCGGATCTTGCGTTCTCAGAGACTTTGATCATCAGGAGACCTATTTAGAATGAGTCTAAACAAGGTTCTGGGCGCAAAGGTAAGGCCCAGAACAACGGGCGCCAAGGACGAGCGAACGACAAGTACTTGGGCAATGGGTTCATTTCAAGGGAGTTCGATCCTGCTCCGGTCACATCTTTGCAGCTCTGATCCCCAGTTCAATCATGTTTGATAATACCAAGCGCACCGAACTCTCCGAACTGGGTGAGTTCGGTTTGATCGAGCACCTCGCCTCCCGCATCGAGCTCGAACAACCATCTTCCATCAAGGGCATTGGCGACGATGCAGCCGTGATCGACCCGCAAGGTCTTCATCAGGTGGTGACAACGGACCTGTTGCTGGAAGGCGTGCACTTCGATCTGGGATACGTACCGTTGAAGCATTTGGGGTACAAAGCGATCGTGGTGAACCTGAGCGACGTGTACGCCATGAACGCGACGCCAAGGCAGGTCACAGTGGCACTGGGATTGAGCAACCGCTTTCCATTGGAGGCCGTGGAGGAACTGTACGAGGGCATGCTCTTGGCTTGTACGAAATATGGGGTCGACCTTGTCGGAGGCGATACGTCCAGCAGCAACAGCGGGCTTGTCATCAGCATCACGGCCATCGGTGCAGCACCGAAAGAGGAGGTCGTGTATCGGAATGGTGCACGGGAGCATGATCTGTTGGTCGTGAGTGGGGACCTTGGTGGCGCGTACATGGGGCTACAGGTCCTGGAACGAGAGAAGGCCGTATTCAAGGAAACCGGTGCCCAGCCGGACCTTGTCGGCCATGATTACATCCTCGAACGCCAGTTGAAGCCAGAGGCGCGGCGCGACATCGTGGAACTTCTGAAGAAGCTCGACGTCAGGCCTACGAGCATGATCGACATCAGCGACGGATTGGCCAGTGATGCCATGCACATCGCCCGAGCATCGGGACTGGGGGTGACCATACATGACGACAAGCTTCCTATCGATCCGGAGACCTACCGAACGGCTCGTGGGTTCGACCTGGACCCGAGCACCTGTGCTTTGAACGGTGGAGAGGACTACGAACTCTTGTTCACCTGTGCACTCACTGATCATGAGAAGATCAAGGCGAACCCGAACCTCACGGTCATCGGCCATATGACCGAAGAGGGTGCGGGTTATCGACTCGTGGACGGACAAGGTGGGCTCCATCCATTGCGTGCCCAAGGATGGGACGCGTTCCTCAGCAAGGACTGATGGCGCTCAATGCGCAGGTTCCTGAGCGGTGCGAGCCAAGATGGATGAACGTTGTGCACGCTCTTTGACCAGATCGCCGAGGGGCCTCCCATAGAGTTTGCTATCCACCCAAGAGATCGGGTCCAGATGTTCGAAAACCACCTGCTCCAGTGGGTCGTTCTCCAAGACCTTCAATTCGGTCCGGAATCCCAACAGGTGTTTCTTCGCTGTGTTGATGTTGCGCGCACGGACCAAAGTGCGCGCCATTCTCAGCACGAGCGCTTCGGATCGGAACATGCGGTCGCGGGTATGGAGATAGCGGCCGGTGTTCCTGAGCGCATAGGCCGCGAGGTCGAGTTTCCCAGCATCCAGGAGCGCAAGCAAATTGAGGATCCGACCGAAGCAGACGATCTCGGCACTTTCATCGATCCTGATCTCGTTCAGCAAGCGATGCGTCCACCGAAGCGCGGATCCCGGATCACCGCTCCCCCAATGGGCGTAACCGATCTGATAGTAGAACGACGCCTTGCGCATGGGTCCGATCCTGTCGGCGTAGGTCGCCAGTCCGCGTTCCACGAGCGGTTGGAGTTCCAAGGCCTTGCGAAGATCACCGCGGAGGGTTTGGATCGTCAGTTCAAGGCTCGTGCTGGTCAAGAACAGCTTTAGATCAAGGTCTTCCGTTCGGGGTATGTCCCAGCGCTCGGGGAGTGTCCGGAATTCGTGCAATGTTCCAAGGGCCTCTTGGGTCCGTCCCAACCTCATTTGGACCACGGCGAGGTTGCTCAATGCGGATAGGGCAAGGTTGGCCTCTTCGTGGAACCTCTCCTTGTCGGACAGGATCGTCCGAACGGCATTGCTCAAGTGTTCAGCACATCGATGCAGGTCACCGATGGCGAACGTTGCTGCACCGGAGATATGGTGGTGAAGGAATCGGGCCCGAGCACTGTGTTCCGGTCGGGCACTGAGGAGGGGGTGCCCCAACTGCTTCTTTATACGATCGATCGCGACCTGGTCACGTGCCTGACCGTCGCGATACAGGTCTCGAAAGACCGTGCTCTTAATGGTCCATAGCGCGTTCAACTCCCGTTCTTCCTCGAACGCGTCGTCGGCATCCTTCGCCACTTGTGCCAATCGGTTTTCGTCGGCATGCGCGTAATTGTCGCGTTCCAACAGACGTTGTTCCCAGCGCGTAATGGCGAGCATGGCAGGTTGCCGGTCCTTCGCACGGGCCAGCCTGCGAGCCCCTGTAAGTAAACGGTCCGCATCCTCATAGAGGGCTTTGTGGTGGAGGATCTCGACCTGGTGTAGCATGCGGGCCAATCTTGCATCCACGGAGTTCTCGGTGTGGAATGCTGCCAAGCTGCGCAGTACAGCTTCGTGCAGGCGATGCTTGGTCATGACGAAATTCTTGCGAATGCCTGGTCGGTCCAGCCGATCCAAGAGCAATGCTTCATCGTAGGTCTCCATCGCCGCAATTGCATCAAAAAGGTCATGATGGATGTTCTTCGCCTTCGAACCCCGCCGGGCGGTATTCAGTTTGAAATAGCGCTTCTCAGCGGGCGTCATCGATCGAATAAGCCGATGCAGGTGGTCTTTCGAAGCACGATCCATGGGGCGGGTTGCTGCCATGGAAAGTAGCCGGTCCTCTTGTGTGTTCGATATGAAAGCCGGGGAACGGTGATGACCAAGGAAGGAACGGAAACGAAAAAGGCCCCCTATCGGGAGCCTTAGGTCAAGAATGACACGGTCAGTTTCTTGGCTTCACTCGCCTACGCTCACTGTCGGAAAGGTCATCACCGTCATCACTGATATCGGTGTCATCACCACCTTCCGTACCACCGTCCTTCGGGTTAACGGTACCGCGACCGTTCAGTCCGTTCACCTCTCCAGAGTTCGTATCGGTAACGGGTACGGTTCGGCCTTTCGCGTTCACTGTACCGGTCTCATCATGGCAGGGCTCCACGACCTCCTCCTTGGTGCAGGAGACCAGCAACAAAGAGGTCACCAGCAATGCGCCGATCATCCGTGATATGCCCAAAAGCCACTTCATCACTTGTCAAAGGTAAGTAAGTCAGGGGGCGTTCGCAAGCCGGGTTCGGCCTTTTTCCAACCGTCCGTCAAAGGGAGTTCAATGATCACGATCGTTCCTTTCGTCCTTCCAGAGGTCACATCGATCCGATCCTCGGGTCCTGTGATACGGATATCCGTCAAATCCAGTTTCCGAAGGACGTCCGCACGACCCTTGGTGATCTCGATCCCACGGGAGATGTGGTCCCCGGTGCTTGATGCCTTGGCGTCCCGGCTTTGCGCCATTCCGATCCCATCGTCGGCAATGCTTACTTCGAGTCTGTCCCGGCCTTTTCGCCGCACATTCACCTCCACGTGACCGTGGCCTTCCATGGGAAGGATCCCATGCCAGATGCTGTTCTCAACATATGGCTGCAGCATCATGGCGGGCAGTTTCGCTTGGCCCGGATCCACATCGCCGTCCACATGGACCTTGTAGTCGAATTTGTCCTTGAATCGCATATGTTCCAGGACGAGGTACAGTTCCAAACGCTCCAGTTCCTCTGAAAGTGTGGTGGTGTCATTCTCGCTGGCATCCAGGTTCTTCCGGATCAGCTTCGCGAAACTGGTGAGGTATCGGCTCGCGGTGGCCCGGTCCTGCTTGTTTATGTGGTATTGGATGCTATTGAGCGCATTGAAGACGAAGTGCCTGTTCATATTGGCATTCAAGGCTTGCTGTTCAAGTTGCAGCATCCGCGAGCGAAGCATGAGCTGCCGTGTACGTTCATGACGTTGCCGCGCGAGCCTGCGGTATCGGGCCACTCCGTAGAACACGGCCACCAGGCCAAGCCCGACGATCATGAAGAACCACCAGCGCAACCAATAGGGTGGTGTGATCTCGAACGTGAAGCTGACGGGTTCGCTCCATTCCCCGGCACGCACGCTGCTCATCACCTCGAAGGAATAGGTTCCATGGGCCAAATTGCTGTAGCTGGCAAAGCGCGCATCGGTGGGCGGCAGCCAGTCCTGATCGAACCCGTTGAGCCGGTAACGATAGATCACACGGTCCGGCTCCGTAAGGCATATCCCGATGTAGTCGAAGGTCAGATGGTTGCGCTTGTACGCGAGATGGAGACCAACAGGAAGTCCGAACCGGTCCTCCCCGGTCCGTTGGCCGGCCCAATCCGTGGTCTGAAGGAAGGATCGTACACCAGTGATCCGCGTGCGTGGGATGTGGGGTTCAGGAGCACTTGGGAACCGCTTCAGGTCGTGGTACACGAGCCCACCTGAGCTTCCCATAAGCAGACGTCCCCGGGGATCGAAATGCGCGGCGTTGAGGTTGAATTCCAAGCTGCGCAGGCCATCGTTCAAGGTGATGTGCTCTGCTCCAGGTCGCCCTGCCATCAGGCTATCCGGGTCGAAGACGAAGAGCCCATTGTTCGTGCCGGTCCAGATCCTTCCGTTCCCATCCGTGACCAAAAGGTCGATGTAGTTCGAGCCGAAGTCAGGTGCGAGCCTGAAATTTCGTATGGCGCCTTGGTCCATGCACGTCAGCCCGTTCGCCGTGCCGGCCCATAGTCGACCGGAGTCATCATGGCACAGACACATCACGGTGTTATCGCTCATACCATCATCCTTGGTCCATCGCCGGAAGGCCCCGTTAGCGTATTTCACCAGACCTTGCTCCGTGGCGAGCCACAGGTCGCCGGCGCGGTCCCTGGCCATGTTCCGCACCGATCGTCCCGGTCCCTTGTTCGGATCGGTGAACCTTGTGACCGTGCCGTCGTTACCAAAGACCGCCACGCCTGCTCGAAGGCCACACCAGATCCGTCCGTCCGGACCTTCGTTCAAGGATAGTATCGGCTGCCCAGCCAAGGAAGCGTGGGTCGATAAAGGCTGCACCAATCCGTTCACCAGCTTGACAAGGCCATCGCTGGTGCCGAACCACAGATCGCCGTTCCGGTCCTTGAGGCCCGACCAGATCGTATTGTTGGGCAGACCGTCCAAGGTGTTGATCATGGCCATGCCGTCCATGCGGCAGATGCCATTGTCGTAGGTGCCCAACCAGAGGTCGCCTTGGGCGTCGGCGGTGATGCTCATCACAAGGTCGCTGCAGAGGCCATCCTTCACGGTCCAGGTCACGAAGCGATCGCCCGTATACCTCAAAGCACCTGCGCCATCGGTACCGAACCAGAGGTTGCCTTCTTCATCCTGGAACGCGCAGGAGATATTGTCATTGGGCATGCCTTGATGGATCGTGAACACCCGCATGCGGCCTTGTTCATACTGGTTCAGGCCGAACTTGGTGCCGATCCATAGCCGGCCTTGGTCGTCCACCAATAGGCAGCGCACATTGTTCCGCAGCAAGCCGTTCTCCTCGTCGAACGCCGTTTGTTCGCCATTGGGTGCGATCCTGAAGAGGCCGTCAATGACAGTTCCTACCCACCAACTGCCGTCCCGGTCCTCGGCCAGGGCATTGATCGCTTTGGGTTCTTCGTCCCCGACGGGCACCTTTCGGCATGACCCGTTATCCCATAGCAGCAGTCCGTTCCGGAGCCCGATCAACAGTCGGCCATCACGCAGGAGGAGAAGCGCTCGCACGCCGGAGGCCGTGTCGTTCGGGAACCCCTCGAGCGGTCCAATACCGGTAAGGTCCCGCACGAACATCCCACCGCCATCCGTTCCAACGAACGTTCGGCCATAGGCATCCGGAGCCAAGGCCATCACCCTTGCCCCTTGGCTGCTTCGGGGTAATTGTTCAACGCGCAGTTCATCCTTTGTGAAACGGACCAATGCACTGCCCGATCCCATCAGGAGGGTCCCATGCGCATCTCGACCCATTGCGCTGACCTGCGGATCGGGCAGTCCATCTGAAAGTGCATGGTTCACGAACTGCCGACCATCGAATCGGCTTGCACCACCCAGTGTTCCGAACCAGAGATAGCCTTGTTCGTCCTGTGCCATCGCCCGCACCTGGCTCTGGGCAAGGCCGTCCTTGGTGGAGAACTGCCTGAACGCGTGCTGCTGGCCGTGTGAGCTGACGGCAGCGAAAAGCGTGCACAGCGCACATGATAAGTACCGGAGGTGGTGCTGCACTTTCCTCAGAACGTATTGATCAGTCCGAGGAAATCGGGAAGTCTGCGACGCGAAACCGGGATCAAGGCGCCGTTGTCGAGAACGGCCATGTTCCCTTCGGTCCGATTGAAGGCCTTGAGGTGGGCCAAGTTGATGATGTACGTCTTGTGCACACGGAAGAAGGTCTTTGGGTCGAGGTTCGTTTCGAATACCCGGATGTGCTTGCTGCTCACCGACCGCTTTCCATCCACAAGGTGTATCGTCGTATAACTGTCGTTCGCCTCCAGATACAGGATCTCATCGTGCTTCAGCAGTACGAGGCCCTCTCGCCCTGGGATCGCCAAGCGTGAGCTCAACGGGGAGGTGGGGTCCTTCATCAGGTTCTCGATCGCCACCGGTTGGCTACCACCCAATTGGTCGCTCATGCGGGTCAGTTTCTTTACTGCGCGATGCAAGGCATCCACGTCGATCGGTTTCTCCAGGTAATCAAGCGCATTCTGCTTGAAGGCCTTCAACGCGTATTCGTCATAGGCGGTGGTGAACACGACGGGAAGGTCCAATTCTGCGATCGAACTGAGCAGGGCGAAGCCATCCTCGCCGGGCATTTTGATATCGAGGAAGAGGGCGTTGGGCTGAAGTGTCTCGATCTTCTCTCGTGCCTCCGGTGCACTACCGGCCTGCCCGATCACCACCACTTCCGGGCACTCCTCCTCCAGCATCAGCTGCAGGTTGTTCCGTGCATCGGGTTCATCATCGACGATCAGTGCGCGCAGTGCCATGTGAGCGGGGTTTGCCGAAAATTAGGGCTTGTGCGCGAAGAGCAGCCATTCGACCGGTGAACGGTGGTACCGATCCGGACAAAGGGAGGATACATGGAACGACCGTGCTGCAGGTCCGATCGGGATATCGGTACGTGGGATGCACCGTTGATCCTGGGGCCGCGTCCGTTCCTCGTTATCCGCTTGCACTCTTGCAGGTCAGCTGGGTAGCTTGGGTCCACGAACAAGGAAAACATATGACCATGAGGATGAAAGGAACGCTCCAGAACGACCCGATGGGCTTCTGGATATTCAACGATCAAGGGAGCTGATCACTTCCATTAGGGTGGGGTTTTGGTTCGGTGGTGGGGCCCGGCCGACCGGAAGGTCGGTCGGGCCCGTTCGTTCCCTGCAACCTTGCGGTGCCCGGCTCCGTATCAACGGGCAACTTCACAGGACAATGGCACGAGCAGTTGATCATATTCGCGTCCGCATCGACCAGATCGAACGTTTGCTGATGTTCGACTACGAACCTGGATCGGGCGAAGCGCTGTTCGATATCTGTGATAGTCAAGGTCGCATCGTGAAGACCGGTGAGGTATGCAGCCCCGAAACACGGGTCCGGATAAAGGATCTCGATGGGGAGGAGTACTACCTGATGGTGCTCGATGGTGAGCTTTCCACTGTTCGGCCGTTCCAACTCAGTCGTGCGGTTTGACCTCCTCCACCGCCATCATACCGACCTACCGTGGGCTGACCGTTGCCGGCAACGTCCTGGATAGGGGAGAACAGGGCGAAGTGTACCACACGATAGTGGTCGATACCACCTTTCCGGAGGTCGTTGAGGTGGTGTATCTGATCGGTTGATCAGGCGGGCACCGCCTTTTTCGCCCGGTTCATCAATTCTTCCACCGCATCCGCTTCCACCGGGATGTCATCGAAAAGGTCATCCTGACCGTCCTTGGTCACAAGGATGTCGTTCTCCAGCCGTATTCCGAGGTTCTCCTCGCGGATGTAGATGCCCGGTTCCACGGTGAAACACATGCCCTCTTGGATCGGCTCGTTCCACAAACCCACATCGTGGACGTCCAACCCGATGAAATGGCTTGTGCCGTGCATGAAGTACTTCTTGTACAGCGGCGAATCGGGATCCTGGTTCTTGACATCGGTCTTGTCCAAAAGGCCCAGTCCGATCAGTTCGCTTTCCATCAACTTGCCTACTTCCTTGTGGTAGTCGGCCAGCATGGTGCCGGGTCGCAGCAGCTTGGTCGCTTCGTTCTTCACGTTCAACACCGCGTTGTACACATCGCGCTGCCGCTTGGTGAATTTGCCGTTCACAGGAAGACAACGCGTCAGATCGCTCGCGTAACCGCCGTATTCGCAACCGAAGTCCATCAGTATCACGTCACCGTCCATGCATGGCTTATCGTTGTCTATGTAATGCAGGACACAAGCACTGTATCCGCTGGCGATGATCGGCGTGTAAGCGTGTCCGCGTGAACCGTTGCGCAGGAACTCGTGCGTGATCTCGGCTTCCACTTCGTACTCCATCACACCGGGTTTCAGGAACCCGCACACCCGTTCAAAGGCCTTGCCGGTGATCCCCACAGCATTACGTATTTGGGCCACCTCTTCGGTTGTCTTCACGCTACGGATCCTGTGCAGGATGGGTGCGCTGCGCTTCACGCCATGGAGTGGGAACAGGCTCCGCAAGGCTTTGTTGGAGCGTTCGGTCCGCGTTTCCACCTCGTTGCCTTGGCGCAGGTGCTCGTTGCTGTTCAGGTACAGGTCCGCGCACTGCGGCACAAGGCGTTTCAGCGTGGCCATATAGGAGCTGGTCCACTGAACATTGGCAATACCACTTATTTCGGTCGCTTCTTCCTTTGTGAATTTGTGCCCTTCCCAAACCGCGATGTGCTCATTGGTCTCACGCACGAACAGGATCTCGCGGTCCTTCGGGTCCGCAGCATCCGGGAAGAGCAGCAGCACGCTCTCTTCCTGATCGATACCCGTGAGATACATGATGTCCGTGGCCTGCTTGAATGGCATGGTGCCATCGGCACTCGTGGGCATTATGTCGTTGCTATGGAAGGTGGCGAGGCCGCCTTTCTCCATGGCTTGACGAAAGCGGGCGCGGTGTTCTCGGTAGGTGGCAGCGGAAAGTGGGGTGTAACGCATAGATGATGTCTGGTGGTCGCTAAGGTAGCAGCCTTGGACGTGATGTCTTGCACAACTGGAATTGGGCAACTTGTGCCGAACCACCGGGCAACTACATTTGTTGCCCATTCGCTAAGCAAGCGAACAACGCACTTCCATGGCACGATCAGCCCTACTCGGTTCCTCTTTGACGAAGAAATACTGGATGGCCCTGACGGGCCTTTTCCTTTGCGTCTTCCTCATCGCCCACCTCGCGGGAAACCTGCAATTGTTGGACATGAGCCCTGAAGGGCAGCTCAAGTTCAATGCTTACGCCAAGTTCATGACGACCTTTCCGCTCGTGAAGGTCGTGAGCTACCTCTTGTACGCGAGCATTCTGTTCCACGCGTTCGACGGGATCCTTCTTGCGATGCAGAACCGCAAAGCTCGACCGGTGAAATACGCGTACGAGAAGGCCGGAACGAACAGTACTTGGTACAGCCGCCAGATGGCGTTGCTTGGAACACTGGTGTTGGTGTTCATCGTGCTGCACATGAAGGCCTTTTGGTATGAGATGCACTGGGGTCACCTGGGCATGGATGCTGATGGCAACAAGGATCTGTATGCGCTGGTCGCTGCGGCGTTCTCGCAATCCTGGTACGTCGCTTTGTACGTGATCAGCATGGCGGTGCTTGCCTTCCATCTGCTCCATGGGTTCTCCAGCGCTTTCCAATCCTTGGGCCTTAACCATCCGCGCTACACGCCGCTGTTCAAGAACATAGGTGTGTTCTTCGCCGTGATCGTTCCCCTCTTCTTCGCACTGATACCGGTGTGGATGTTCGTTAATGCTTCTCCCGTGCAATGAGCAAATTAGACAGCAAGGTCCCCGCAGGCCCCATGGACCGCAAGTGGACCGATCACAAGGACCACATCCGTTTGGTCGCACCCAACAACAAGCGGCGTATCGATGTGATCGTTGTGGGAACCGGATTGGCCGGAGCAAGTGCCGCAGCATCACTGGCTGAGATGGGCTATAACGTGAAGGCCTTTTGCTTCCAGGACAGTGCTCGTCGTGCGCATAGTATCGCGGCACAGGGGGGGATCAACGCGGCCAAGAACTACCAGAATGATGGCGATTCCACGTTCCGATTGTTCTACGACACCGTAAAAGGCGGCGACTACCGCTCACGGGAAGCCAACGTTTACCGTTTGGCCGAAGTGAGCGCCAACATCATCGATCAGTGCGTGGCGCAAGGCGTTCCCTTCGCTCGCGACTACGGTGGATTGCTGGACAATCGCAGTTTCGGTGGCGTACAGGTTAGCCGCACCTTTTACGCTCGGGGTCAGACCGGTCAGCAGTTGTTGTTGGGCGCCTACAGCTCGTTGATGCGTCAAGTGGGCAAGGGCGCTGTGAAGATGTACGATCGGCACGAGATGCTGGACGTCGTGAAGGTCGATGGCAAGGCACGCGGGATCATCGCCCGTAACCTCATCACCGGCGAGATCGAACGGCACGGGGCGCATGCCGTGCTGCTCTGCACCGGAGGCTACGGAAACGTGTTCTTCCTGAGCACCAATGCCATGGGCAGCAACGTGACCGCTGCTTGGAAGGCGCATAAACGCGGTGCCTTCATGGCGAACCCATGTTACACGCAGATCCACCCGACCTGCATACCGGTCAGTGGTACGCACCAGAGCAAGCTCACGCTGATGAGCGAGTCGCTGCGCAACGATGGCAGGATCTGGGTGCCCAAGAAGTTGGAGGACGCCCAGGCCATCCGCGAAGGAAAAAAGAAGGGAAGCGATATCAAGGAAGAGGACCGCGACTACTATCTGGAGCGCCGCTATCCTGCCTTCGGGAACCTGGTTCCGCGTGATGTGGCCAGTCGTGCCGCCAAGGAGCGTTGCGATGCAGGATACGGGGTCAACAAGACCGGTGAAGCGGTGTACCTCGATTTCGGTGCGGCGATCCAACGTTACGGGAAGCTGCAGGCCAACGTGCAGAACATCGAGAACCCTTCTCCGGAGAAGATCACGGAACTGGGGACCGCTGTGGTAAGCGAGAAGTACGGCAACCTCTTCGACATGTACGAGAACATCGTTGGCGAGAACCCGTACCTGCATGCCATGAAGATCTACCCGGCCGTGCACTATACCATGGGGGGCCTTTGGGTGGATTACAACTTGCAGACCACGGTGCCGGGCCTCTTCGCATTGGGCGAGGCCAACTTCAGCGACCACGGTGCGAACCGCCTTGGCGCATCTGCGCTCATGCAAGGCTTGGCCGATGGATACTTCGTTGTGCCATACACGGTTGGCGATTATCTGGCCGATGATATCCGCACTGGACCGATCGACACGGGATCGTCCGCATTCGATGAAGCGGAAAGGACCGTCATCGAACGCATCGATCACTTCTTGAACAACAAGGGGACCAAGCCGGTCGATGATTTCCATCGTCGATTGGGCAAAGTGATGTGGGAGAAGTGCGGGATGGCCCGGAATGCTGAAGGGTTGAAAGAGGCGATCACCGAGATCCGCCGTATCCGTGAGGAATTCTGGCAGGATGTGCGCGTGCCCGGCAAAGCCAACGAGTTCAACCAGGAATTGGAGAAGGCCGGTCGTGTGGCGGATTTCCTTGAGTTGGGCGAACTGATGTGCAAGGACGCTTTGGAGCGTAACGAGAGTTGTGGTGGACACTTCAGGGAGGAGTACCAAACACCCGAAGGCGAGGCCCTACGCGATGATGCGAACTACGCGCATGTCTCGGCATGGGAATGGACCGGTGATGCCGGCATGGCGAACCTGCACAAGGAGCAGCTGACATTCGATGTCGTGAAGCTGACACAGCGTTCATACAAGTAACCATGGAGGCGGAGGTTGTCATGGGACCGGTCACCGAACAGGCGCGTTATTTGCGCTTGCGCGGCCGGGGCTGGGCCATGTTGGAGGGTCACGGATTGGAGATCGGCGCGTTGCATGAACCCGCCCCCATCCCATTCGGTTGCACCCGGGAGTTCGTGGATGCGATCGACCGTCGCCGGGCCATCGAGTTGTTTCCGGAGATCGATCACCGGACACTCATCGACCCTGACCATATCCGGGACCTGGACATGGATGGTCTTTCCGGCTTGGCCGATGACGGGTACGACTTCGTGATCCTATCGCATGTCCTGGAACATGTCGCCGATCCCTTGGCGGTCCTCGCCGAGGTGTTCCGCGTATTGCGTGCGGATGGCCATGCGGTGATCGCTATCCCGGATAAGCGATACACCTTCGACCGGGAACGCGCCAATTCGGTGTACGACGAATTGCTAGCCGCTCATGAGCGCGGAATGCAGCGTGTTGAGGATCATCGATACCTTGATTTCCTGAACGCTCTTTATCCGGACCTGGTGGAACAAGGCGGAACGGTATTATCAGAGGCACTTTCGCACGTGCGTGAACGTCGGGAACATGCACAGGTATGGGACTCCCCATGCTTCGGTCGATTCCTTCAGCGCGCCATGAAGGAGCTCGGTATCGATGCCTCCATGATGTACATGGTCAGTGGGGAACTGAGCGAGTTGGAACACTTCTCCGTGTGGCGTAAGAATGGAACACCATCAATCGAAGCAGCCGATCCGTTGGGAGCGGTGATCAACCAAGAACCAGCATGAAACTCACGTTGAAGATCTGGCGCCAGAGTGGCCCCAAT
>JAGQVV010000054.1:0-23628 GCA_020437805.1 Flavobacteriales bacterium | reverse complement strand
GACGTGCTGAACGACGACCTGGTGCGCAAGGGTGAAGAGCCTATCGCGTTCGACCACGATTGCCGTGAAGGTATTTGTGGCTCATGCAGCCTGTTCATCAATGGCGAAGCCCATGGGCCGGGCCGGATGATCACCACCTGCCAATTGCACATGCGCAAATTCAAGGATGGGGACATCATACACGTGGAACCTTGGCGTGCCGGCGCATTCCCGGTCATCAAGGACCTCGCCGTGGATCGCGGTGCGTTCGATCGCATCCAGGCCGCAGGTGGCTTTGTCAGTGTGAATACCAGCGGAAACCTGGTGGATGGTAATGCCGTTCCCATTCCGAAGGGCGATGCCGATACCGCCTTTGATGCGGCGACCTGCATTGGCTGTGGGGCTTGTGTAGCAACCTGCACCAACAGCAGCGCCATGCTCTTCGTGGCGGCCAAAGTGAGCCAGTTCGCATTGCTTCCTCAGGGAAAACCAGAGGCCAAGAAGCGTGTGTTGGCCATGGTGGAGCAGATGGACAAGGAGGGTTTCGGCAATTGCAGCAACACAGGGGCATGCGAGGTGGAATGCCCCAAAGGCATCAGCCTGGAGCACATCGCACGGATGAACAGGGAGTACCTGGCAGCGACGGTCACCAAAGAGTGACGATGGTCCTTAGAGCTATTCTACTGCTATTGGTCACTGTTTCTTCAGGGTGCTCTGAACGATCGAATTCCATGGACCAGTCTACACTGCAGAACCAAGTGATGCGGGACCGCGTGATCCTGGCCGACATGAACACGGATGATCACTTTCCGAAGCACTTGGTCGATGAATGCAAAGGCATCATGGTTCAAGTTTGCCGTCGGATCGAAACCGAGAAGCCGAAGGATCCGGATGCGCTCTATGCTATCACGCATGAAGCGACGGAGCGATTGAATGATCTTCAGGCGACATTTGAAGAAAACGGCAGTGAAATGGAGACGGGGGCACGAGAAGCGCTTGGCCAAGAATTCGATGTGATAGCAAAGACCTACGGTTTCGAAGCGGATCCAAAAAGAGTTGATCGCACCGCGTGAGTGGTAATATGACGGCCTTGGGCCGTTGACAAGGATGATCAGCAAACTCCCCCACGTCGGCACCACCATCTTCTCGGTGATGAGCAAGCTGGCCCATGAGGTCGGCGCCATCAACCTGGGGCAGGGCTTTCCCGATTTCCCGATCGATCCGAAGCTGAGCGCCTTGGTCCATTTGGCCATGCAACAGGGCCACAACCAGTACGCGCCGATGCCGGGACTACCTGCACTGTTGGAGGCCTTATCGGAGAAGGTGCATCGCTTGTACGATGTGACCTACGAACCTGATTCGGAGATCACGGTCACTGCAGGTGGTACTCAAGCGATCTTCACTGCGATCGGTGCCACGGTGCATCCGGGCGACGAGGTGATCATCGTTGATCCGGCCTACGATTGTTACGCACCGTCGGTGGAACTTTTCGGTGGCACGCCGATCCACGTGCGGTTGGGTGGTGACATGAAGTTCGATGCCGACGCGGTGCAGGCCGCGATCACGTCGCGGACACGCATGCTCATGATCAATACGCCGCACAACCCGGCGGGGACCATCCTGCGAGATGCGGATATGAAGCGGGTCGTCGAAATGCTGCGTGGTACTGACATCATCCTGCTTAGCGATGAGGTGTACGAGCATTTGGTATTCGATGGTGAACCGCATGCTTCGGCGATCCACTATGCAGAGCTGCGGGAGCGTGCATTCGTGATCTACAGTTTCGGCAAGGTGTTCCATGCCACCGGGTGGAAGATGGGTTATGCGCTTGCCCCGAAATCGTTGATGACCGAGTTCCGCAAGGTGCATCAGTTCAATGTGTTCAGCGTGAATACGCCGGTACAGCATGCGCTGGCAGAGTACCTGAGGGCTCCGCTTCATTATGAACAGGTCCCTGCCCTCTATCAGGCCAAGCGTGATCGGTTCTTGAACGGCTTGGAACGAACGAAATTCAGACCGCTGGCTTGCGAAGGGAGTTATTTCCAAGTAGCCGACTACAGCGCTATCAGCGATCTGCCCGATGTGGAGTTCGCGAAGTGGTATGCGCGGGAGAAAGGTGTTGTGGGGATCCCGCTCTCACCGTTCTACCAGGATCCACCGAAGGACCAGTACTTGATCCGCTTCTGTTTCGCGAAACAGGATGCTACCTTGGACGCAGCCATTGATAAGCTATGCGGGACCTGAGGGCTACCCTTGTGCAGAGCATGCTCCATTGGGAGGACGCGAAGGCGAACCGTGCGATGTTCGCGGAGAAATTGAAAGATCAGCAGGGCGGGACCGATCTCATCGTGCTGCCTGAAATGTTCACGACCGGCTTCAGCATGAACACGTCCTTGGCCGAGACCATGGATGGTCAAACGGTGAAGTGGATGCAAGAGCAAGCTGCGGTCTTGGACGCTGCGATCTATGGTAGTGTCATCATCAGTGCGGAAGGGCGGGTCTTCAATCGTGGTCTATTCGTCACCCCGGAAGGAACAGTGGTATACTACGACAAGCGTCATTTGTTCCGCTTTGCCAAAGAGACCGATCACTTCGATCCCGGAAGCGATCGCATCGTGGTGGAGTGGCGCGATTGGAAGGTCCTGCTGCAGATCTGTTTCGACCTTCGGTTCCCTGTCTTTTCAAGGAACCGGGGTGATTACGACGCCGCGCTGTACGTCGCGAACTGGCCTGAAACGCGCAGCTATCCGTGGAGCCAACTGCTCATTGCACGGGCCATCGAGAATCAATGTTACGTGGTGGGTGTGAACCGGGTCGGCATGGACGGCAAGGGCATCCACTATTCCGGAGATAGCGTGGCGATCGACCCGAAAGGTCAGGTGATGGGGGCATGCACACCGGCGCACGAGTGCATTTCGCATGCCACATTCGATGCCGCAGCGTTGGTTGACTTCCGAGCGAAATTTCCGGTAGGTACGGAGGCGGACGACTTCGAGCTGAAGCCTTGATCAGCGTAGCACTTGGATGTGCCCGAGTTGCTCATGCTCCCTGCCCAACTCACCCTCCGTGCCTTCTGTGAACCGATACCGAAGTCGCCACACGTACATGTCGTTCTGCACGACCTCGCCCGCGTACGTGCCATCCCATCCCATCGTGGGGTCGTCGCTCTCGAACAACATGTTACCCCAGCGGTCGAACACGTAGAAGTGCATCGTAGCGATGTTCTTGCCTACGGGAATGAATACATCATTGGTCCCATCGCCATTGGGTGTGAACGTGTTGGGGATGAAGATCGCTGACGGGCAATGCTCGATCACTTGTGCGGAGTCGACCAATGCACAATCGTATTGGTTGTTGATCTCCACCACATACACACCATAGGCTCCGGCGAGGATCACACGCGCACTCTCCCCAGTGGACCAGTTGTACCGTGAACCGGGGTTCCCGGCATCAAGGCGCACGTATTGTTCATCCTCACCCAAGCAGGTGTGGAACTGTTTCGTGGCCATGCCCACGGGCGATGGATTGAACGCGACCACGATCTCATCGGAGCGTTGGCAGTACCCGTTGTCCGCTTCCACACGATAAGTGCCCGCTTCCCTGACGGCGATCCCGCGGCTTGTCGCACCGGTGCTCCATAGATATGTAGCACCCGGATTCCCAGCGTCAAGGTCGAGGGCCTCACCATCGCAAAGCACGGTATCCGCTCCAAGCGCTACCGTCGGTGGTGCAATGAAGGAGACAACGGCGTCGAATGTGGATACACAGCCGGTAGGGTTCGTAACGGTGACACTGTACGTACCATTTTCGGTCACGGTCAGGGTACTGGCCGTTGAACCACCGTTCCAAAGGAATGTGGATCCCGGGTTCCCTGCATCCAGGACAACGGATCCGCCGATGCACTCAGTGACATCCTGGAGCACATCCGAAGGCGCGTCTTGGGTCGACACCACGATCTCGTCGGTGGCTTCGCATGCACCGTTGCTCACGACAACGGAGTATGCACCGCCCGTTGTGACCGTGATGCTGGAAGCAGTGGAACCAGTGCTCCAAGAACTCGTCATCCCTATCTGTTCGATGTCCAGAACGAGTTCGTCCCCCATGCATATCGTAGTGTCCGGACCGAGGTCCACTGTTACCAGTGGTGCCAATTCGACCTGTGCATCGAAGGTCGCGGAACAACCTTGAGCGTTCGTCACGTTCACCGAGTACGGACCGCTTGTTGACGGAACGATCGTGCTGGTGGTGGCACCCGTGTTCCAGAGGTAGGTGCTTCCAGGGTTTCCTGCATCCAAGAGGACCGTCTCTGATGCGCAGGCGCTGATGTCCTCCAATACGTCCAAGGGTGAGTTGTTGAACTGAACGTTGATGGCGTCGGATGCAAAGCAACCATTGGCATCCGTAACGGTCACCGCATAGTTCCCGCTCGATGCAACGCTGATCCCTTGGGAGTTGCTGTTCGTGTTCCAGAGGTAGGTGCTTCCGGGGTTCCCGGCATCCAACAGGTGCTCCGTGGCACCGCATAGGACCACATCGGGACCAAGGTCCACTATAGGTGGTGCGAACAACACCACGTTGAATGTGGTGGAATGCTCACATCCCTCCGCACTGGTGACCGTCACGGTATGTGGGCCGGAGGAAGTGGGAACGATGCTTTGCGTGTCCTGGCCGGAACTCCACAAGTAGGCCACACCATTCGCAGGTGCCGTGATCGTGGGCGGTGTATTGGCGCATCCACTTGCACTGCTTGAAGCAGGTACCCCGTCAAAAGCACGGGTGATCGTCACTTCATCGCTCACGGAACAACCATTGGGATCCGTTACGGTCACGGTGAAGGTCGCGCCACCCTCGTTCATGATGGAAGGTGATTGTATGGTAGAGGAGTTCAAGTTGGCTGCCGGGGCCCACTGGTACGAGGCGTTCGGAACGTTGTGCTGCACGCCTAATTGATGGCCGAGTGTGGCGCAAAGTGAGAGGTCCTCACCGGCATTCGCGGAGTATCCGGTGTTCACCACCACGGTCACGGCCTGTACCAATGTGCAGCCGCTCGGGTTGTGAGTCACGGTACAGCTGTACGTGGTGGTTTGTGTTGGAGTGGCGATCGGGTCCGGTACGCTGGGGTCGGATAGACCATTGCCCGTCCAGGCATAGCTGAGGTCATCGCCGCCGGTGGCCAGGGCATTGAGTTGTGTGGATTGGCCTTGGCAAAGTGTGTCGTCGTTGACGCTCACCTCGAAGCCCAGGAGTTGCCCAACGGTGATGGTCACTTGTCCGGTGGCCGTGCAGCCGATAGGCGTGGTGGCCGTAACGCTGTACGTAGTGGTTGCGGTCGGTGTCGCTGTTGGTGATTGCAAGGTCGTGGAATTCAGTGTTCCGTTGTCCGGCATCCATTGATAGGTAACGCCTGGACCGGTCGTCGGGGTCGCGTTTATCGTCACCCCGGTCACGGCACAAAGCGTCATGTCGGGTGTCACATCGATAGAGAAGGCGGGTTGCACTTCGACCCAGACGGAATCGCGGTAGATGCATCCGGCTGTCGGGTCCGTTGCACTGAGCACGTACCAGCCACTGTTCGTGGGGGTCGCGAACGGTGCAGCGATCGCCGAATTGTTCAAAGTGCCCGGTTGCGACCAGGAATAGGAGAGCCAGTCGTTGTCGTACCGTGAAACAAGGAATTCGTCAACGGACCAATTGTCCTGTCCTGTTCCGCTATGTGCCACTTGTCGCAATCGGAACATGGTGCTCGGCGTTTGGGCAACCACCGGGATCTCCTCTTGTACCGCTTCAAAGCTTGGAAAGTCGTGTTCGTTGTAGGTCGCGATCGGGTTCCAGTTCAGTCCATTATTGTTCGAATACTCCAGCACGACGTTCTCGCCGGGGTCCGCATCGTCGCATGGGGCCATGCCATCGGCGATCTTCAGCCGGAAGCGGAGCTGGCCCCCGCCGGTGGTGTTGTAACCGATCGTTTGCGCGTAGCGTTGTCCACTACCGTTGAAGTAGAGCGCCGTGCCGTGGTGGCTTCCACATTCCGTGCCCACGGTCCCACCTTGGATCGCGGTCCACATGCTTCCGGGTGCTCCGTCGAAAAGGTCCGATGCGATCACGCGCAAGGCCTGGCTTTCGAGTTGGACAGTGCCGCCTTGGCAGATCGCAGCGGGTTGGCCGCTGGTGCTCAGGTCGAGGATCCCCGCCGGAGTAACATCCACACGAATGCTATCCACCATATTGCCGCATCCGCTCGGGCTGGTCACGGCAACACGGTACCATGTGGTGCCCATGGGTGTGGCCACGGGGTCAGCGATGGATCCATCATCAAGGGAATAGGCCGGTGACCACTCGATATCGAACCAGGCAGGGTCGGGCGGTGGGATCAATGCGAGCTGGACCGGCTCGTACTGACACACGTTGATCGTGGACTGATCGTTGGCTGTGAGCAGGGTCGGGATCGTAAGTGGAAATCCAATGTGATAGGTGAAACTGCGTGTACATCCACTGATCGGCAGGAGACCCGATACGGAATAGCTACCACTGGATGTCGGGGTGAAGGAGTAGCTATTGCCCGTGGCGAGCACGGTACCGGGGGCATCGGCCTCGGTCCATATGGCATTGGTCAGCGGCTCGGGTGCATGAAGGGTCAAAGGCCCGCTACCGCAGATCACGGAATCCTGTTGGATGGGTACGGTCCGGATGTCATGTACCGAGGCGGCATAGCTCTCGCCGTATCCCACCCCGAACATATATGCTTGGAATCCGGCAGCGGCCTGTAGGCGATGAACTCCGGCCGGTACGGTGATCTTGGCGTGTCTACGGTCCGCACATCCTGGATAGGGTTGGAAGAGCGAAGGGTTCACCACGGTCCCATCCAAGGTGAGTTGGCCCACGGCCGCAAGTGGCACCACCACGCCGATGCTGTGTTGACTGAGCTGGGGTGATGTCGGGGTGTTCAGCGTGGCCGAGGTGGAAAGGCGATCCGCTGGGGAGACCAGCAATAGGGAAGGGTCGCCATTTCCGGCGCAGCTGTAGCCTTCCAATAGCTGGATCACGCTCACGGGTCGATCGGACTGGATGCAGGCTGGTGTCGTGGACCCGTTCACCTCATGCCGTTGACCAGCATTCAAGTTGATGGGAGAGCCACCGTCTATGGTGACGGTCGTCCCGTCCGTGTGCGCCAGAATGCGAAAGGTGCTCGTGTTCACACCGTGGATCGGTGCCGTGTAGTATCGCGTGCCCCAGGCTGTTACAGGTACAAGCTGTTCGAAGATCGCATCGCAGGCCTGGCAGCCTCCCGGTGCAGTGGCACACATGGAGCCACCCATCACCACGAACGGTCGGCACGTACCGCTCTGTGCGGTCGCCTCGATCAGTGTTCCGGTCAGATCAAGCACATCGGTGGCAGCTTGCAGCTGATAGGCTTGGCCCTGGTCAAGGTCGACCAGAAAAGGGACCCCGGCCGAATTGCCGCTCAACGTGTTCACCGAAGGCGTGATCCGCACTTGTGTACCATCTTGTGTGGCCACCACGAGCAATTCGCTCTTGTGCAGGTTGTTGAAGTTCGGAAGTCCTTGGTAGCTATCCACACGATAGGTGTTTCCCAGCGCGGATTCAGGCAGGACCTGGGTCAGGTCATGCGTATAGTTCTGGTAGCTGCTGATGAAAACGTTGACACTGTCCTGGCTCTGTACGAGCACGCCACGGTGCGTGATGTTCCCTGATCCGGTGTTCTCAGCAGAGGTCGGCACATCGATCAAGGCCACATTGCCTGGACCCGTGGAGAAATCCACCGTCCATCCGTTCAGTGGCATGCTTACGGTTCCGCTCGTCGGGGCACTGCTGATGACCTGGAGTTTCAAGCTTTGAGCACCGAATCCGTTCTGCATGAATCCTGTCCAGAAGCGCTTCCCGCGGGTCGGCACCAGAGTGGCGTTCTGCGCAAGGACGTCGCCGACGGAAAGTGCCAAACAAAGCGTCAAAGCCCATTGGAACGAATACGTTGAGAGGTATCGGCGGGTGTTCTCGATCATTGTCGACCTCCACCGAGGGACGCTCCGGTGGCGCCGTTCTTACGTACACGGACCACCCAAGGTTCCGCTCCTCGAAAGGGGCCGCAAAAGGCTCACTGCACCTCCCAGTCCACGACCACATCCCAGGCTGCGCGCACGTTCACGGGCTCGGGGTGGTACCACGTGCGTTCCGGTTGGTGACGCTTCGCCCAATCCCCCGGGTCCCAATGTCCATTCCCATTGGTATCTGCGATGACCCGAAGTGTGAAGTGGCCCGGTGCGAGGCGCGCCCATTCAATGCGCCGTTGGCCTTGCGGCAACGCAGCCTCACGCACGATCCGCTGCTGCTGGTCCAAGAGTTGGAGGAGATAGGGGGCGGAGCCCTCCAAACCGGTAAGGTTCACGGATAATGTGCCCAAGGAACGCGCTGCAGCACGACCCAACGAAACCATGAGGGTATCATGCGTGCCTCCGTATATGTCATGGATGGCTTTGGGTAGTATGGTGATCCGCGCCGAGGAACCTGGTGGCAGAACGGTTTGAAGGCTAAGGGTCCGCAGGTCCGTTCGATCATGCATTACATAGGACAGTTCCACGCTGTCGCGTATCAAACGGATCAGCGAGGTATCCACGCGAAGAATGGGACGCGATGCTTGAATGTGGATCACGGCATCCTCTTGTTCCTCGTCCAGGAGCATTGTCAAGTCGACGTTGAACGGCATGCGTTGTACAGCCCTGTATCGGACGGTATCGAGCACGGTATTGCCGTCGCTGATGGCATAGGAGCCGGCCGAGAGTTGGGTCGTATCATTCGGCCATAGAAGCACGGTATCCCGCGTGGTCGACCATTCGGGTCGCCAGGTCAGGGTGCCACCGGTACGCGCCACGTCCCTTACCGTGATCGTATCGGCCGGCCTCGAGAGGATCAATTGCAATGCCCCGTCGAGCATCACCTTCGAGCCACGGATCCGTTGTGCGTCGCTCAACGGAAGAAAGGAACGAAGCATGACCACCGGGGCGATGCTGTCCGTGGCTTGAAGAACAAGCGCGGAATCGAGGAAGGCGATCTCCTCGTTCGGAAGATCGTACGTGTAATTAGCGTTCTTGTCCCGCAACGCATAGAGCTGGAATCGGCCTTCCGGAAGGTTGTTCAACGAGAATACCCCCAAAGCATCGCAACGCGTCATGGAACGCGGTCGTCCACTGTTGAAGGCCGCGCTATCCCCCTCGGCGTAGAGCATTACCAGCATGTCCTTTTCCGGGTCTCCAGTAAAGGCATTCACCACCGCTCCGGCCACCCGCAAACTGTCCAATGAGTCACCCGTGGAGCAGATGTAGATGGCCCCCGTGGCCACATTTCCTTCGGTAAGGTCCTTCACGCACTCACCCATGTTGAATGAGTACGTCGTGTTCGGCGCGAGCTTACCCGACAGGCGGATATCCACGTTCCGGGTACCGACCACGCGAACATCCGGCGGCTCTTCCAAGGGTGGGGATATCAGCAACCGCTCGCGCACACGCTCCAATTGTATCCGCTCGTTGAATTCCAAACGGATCACTTTGCTTTCGAATCGGGTGCTACCATTCGGCGGGTCGGCCGAAAGGAGAAGTGGTGGAGCAATGTCTTTTTCGCCTCCGGTCACATTGCCGACCTGAGCGCATCCGGAAAGGATCACTGCCAAGCCGATCGCAAAAGCGGTTCTCCCCATCAGAACAAGGGCTCGAGCATCGCGCACAACGCCCCGAGCCCTTCGCTATCCACGGTGGAGAATGTGTTCAGCTCGGAACTGTCGATATCCAGCACGGCGACAACGGTACCGGAAGCGTCCTTGATCGGGACCACGATCTCTGAGCGCGAGAGCGGACTGCATGCGATGTGGCCCGGAAAAGCGTCCACATCCCCCACCAGCATGGTCCGAGCTTGCTCCCAAGCCGCACCGCATACGCCTTGACCGAACGCGATGCGCGAACAAGCGACGGGTCCTTGGAATGGCCCAAGCACGAGTTCGCACCCGACAACGCGATAGAACCCGACCCAGTGCCATCCGAATGCTTCGTGGATGGCAGCCGAAAGGTTCGCCATGGCCGCGATCGGGTCCGTTTCTTCACCCAACAGTGCTTTGGCCTGTGGCAAGAGGGCCGCGTATCGCGTTTCCCGGTCCGTTGATGTGGGAAAGGTCAAGGGTTCATGCATACCGGTGACAAAGGTATCCGGCTACGCACACGCCACGGTGTATATGCTGATGCGGATATCGGGTACGGTGGAAAGGACCATGGCACAACCTTCCAAAGTGGAACCCGTGGTGACCACATCATCCACGATCAACACATGCTTGCCACGAAGGCTTTCCGGATCGGGCAAATGGAAGGCCTCCTTCACGTTCAACCAACGTTCCAGTCGGCCGCGTTTGGTCTGCGAAGGCGTGTGCACCACGCGCAACAGGTCCTTTCCAACACTGGGTAGGGGCCACACGGTGCGCATCCCATCAACGAGGACCTGGCTTTGGTTGTAACCGCGCATATGCTCCTTACGCGGGTGAAGCGGTACGGCAAGGAAACAGTCGACATCCTTGAAGCGTGGACATTCCATCAGGTCCTTTGCCATTTCCTGACCGAGGAATTCGCCAAGTTCCATGTCGTGTTGGTACTTCAACCGGTGCAACACCCGTTGAACCTTTCCAGTCGGGTTGAAGTGGAGGAATGCACTTGCCGCTTCGATCTTCACTTTGCCAAGGAAGAGCTGTTCCACGCGGTTGGTCGGGTCATCGTGGAACCGGGTGCGTGGTAGGTCTTCCTTGCAGAGCAGGCAGATACAACGCTCGAATCGCATCAGGCCACCATCACAACCGGCACATCGACGCGGAAGGAACAGCGCAATGAAATCGCCACCCCAAAGGACGGCCTTTGCAAGAAGTGGGTTCAATACTTTGTTGATAAGCGGTGCGTTCAAGGAATAGGGGCGTAATTCACGACCGTAATTTAGCTGCCCGATCCGCAAGATCACTACCCATGGACCAGACCAGCCCAACCCCGGAAAAGAAGAATCGATCCAACACCGGCCTGCTGTTGCTTGTCGTGCTATTGCTCGTTAGCAATGTTGTTCTGCTATGGATGCTCATGCAGCGGAACAAGGAGGTGGACCAAGGACAGCAGCAGATCGAGGCCGTGACCAGCGAGAAGGAGAACGTGACCGTGATGTTGGAGAACATGCTGGCCTCCTATGACACCCTGAAGACGGACAATGAGCAGCTGACCGTGGAGATGGAGGCACAACGTGAACGCATCGAAGGGCTGCTGGATCAGGTCAAGCGTGGCAACTACAGCCTCGCCAAGGCGAAGAAGGAGGCCGAGACGTTGCGGAAGATCATGAAAGGGTACGTGGTCACCATCGACTCCTTGAACCAAGCGAACCAACTGCTCACTGCACAGAACATCGAGATCACCCAACAATTGGGGGAGGTCACCGGGCAACGTGATGCCTTGGATTCCAAGACCCAGAGCCTGGAAGGGCAGATCGCCAAGGGCAGCGTACTGCACACCACAGCGATGAGTTCCATGGCATTGTTCATGCGGAACAACGGAAAACAAGTGGAGACCGACCGTGCCAAAAAGGCCGAAATGATCAAGAGCTGCTTCACCTTGGGAGAGAACAAGGTGACGAGGTCCGGTGATAAGACCTTGTACATGCGCGTGATCAGCCCGGATGGCACGGTGTTGCCTGCCAGCGAGAGCGACAATCGCTTCCAGTTCAATGGTGTGGAAGGTGAGTTCAGCGCCCGCCGTGTGGTGAATTACCAGAACGTTCCCGTGGAAGCATGCATCTTCTGGACCGGTTCCGAAGAGATGCGCACCGGACAGTACATCGTTGAGATCTACGAAGCAGGTGCCTTGGTATCGAAGAGTTCCTTCGACCTGAAATGATCTTGTGCTAGAAGAAGGCGCGCACCTGCGCCCCGCCGACATGCACAGCGGGCACACCTTCTGAACTGCGGCCGTTGTAGGTGATGTCCACTTGAAGGTTGCTGCTCAGGTTACGTTGCACACTTAGGCTCCAGGTCATGTTCGTCCCGGGTTTCAGGCCCAAAAGCATTTCATTGCCCAGAGGGGAATTCGACTCGCCATCGAAGGCGATGTCCACCCGGTTCAGGGTAAGGAGTATGCTTCCCTTTCCTGCAGTGTTGTAACGCACTTCTGCACCCAGGTCCTGGGTAACCGCTTCCTCACCGCCGAATTCAGGTTCGTTCCTCTTCTCCGTGTACTTGAAGGAAAGGATCGTCCGAAAGGAGGTATTGGGCTGCCATGTCAGTCGTGGACGGAGCCCCTGCTGGTCGATACCGTATGTGCGGCCGGTCAGGAGGTCGGAGCTGTTGGCGACCCGCCCGCGCTCCAACTCGACCTCTGCGGTCCATTGACGTGTCGTGTTCCAGCGGACCTTGAACGCGTTGAAAAGGCGCGAGCGCGATTCGAAACCGTTCAGGAGAAGACTTCTGCTACGATCGCTCTGCCAAGTGTGGTCCACGCTCCAATCACGGCTGGTGCGGTCGTAGTATATGGTGTTGCGGGCCGATGACGAATAGGAGGTAAGGCTCGAGTCGCTCACGTCGAAGGAGAAGGGGTCCAGGGCACGGGCCAGATCGCTGTTCCCGGTCTTCCGATCCACTCGGAAAGAAGCCATGTCCGAGAATTTCGCCACGAAGCGTTTGACACCTTGTGCATCGGCCCAAAGCACCGCAGGCCTGATGTCCAGTGCGGTGCTGAACTGGTTGCTGAAGCTGCGAACGAAATCATTGCTCGGTACGAAGACCCGCAGATAATTCGCCTCATAACCGAAGTTGGCCAGCTCGAACTCGTTCAATTCCTTGATGCCGTTGTTATTGTAATCGATCCATACGTACAACCCTTGACCAGCGGGTACTTGCACGTAGATGTATTCACGGCGTTGTTCCAAACCTGAGCCGAATTCATAGAACACATCGAACACCGCGAGGCCTTTCAGTAACGTCACGTCGTAGTCGATACGCGCCAAGTAGGTGTCCTCGGGGCGTTGCGCGGTGAGGGTACTATCGGAGATCTCCAATCGCCGATACGTGAACGTTGTGTTCAGCCGGTTTCGCGGGTTCCGCGCCAGGTCGAATCCGATGTTGTACGAGGTGGCCCGAGCGCTTTCGGTGAGCGCCCCTTCCTTCAGCGCTTTGTCCCACCGTTGGCCAGCCCCCAAGCGCCATTTGTTCCTGAAGCTGTCCGGACTTTGGATGAACGCTTCCCATTCATGGAATTGATAACTTCCCGTGATCAGGGTTTCGCTCGTGTCGGTCCGAAAAAGGTTGCGCTCTTGTTCATCATTGTATCCCACGGTGAAATGGCGTAATCGGTGCTTCAATTGTCCCTTTCCGCGGAGGAAGTCCGTTGTCCGCACGTTCGCTGTGGTCAACCAGCTCGCGGTTCCGATCACATCGGTACGTCGGGTGCGAACATCGCTGATGACCTCTTGCTTCCATCCGCTGTATTCATCCGCCACCTGGAAAGTACCGATCCCGTAGGTGACCCTTCCGAGCTTCCGGCCTTGCAAGCCGACGTGGGCACCTGCCAGAAGTTGATCGCCTGTCAATGGCACACCGAGGATGTTCCAGTTGCGTTCGAATTCCACCGCTCGATAGCGTTCAACGAAACGGAAGTCATTGGTGATGGCTTCCATCTCACCACCTACGAGCAAACGCAATGTGCTGTCCCTGGCATGTAACGCTATGACATGATCAAGAAGTGCCGTGATCCCCAGGCCATCGTCGTTCCCATCATCCAGCGTGCTGAACGTGTTCAGGTCCTGACGTGAGTACGCCAGTTCCACGGTGGCGTTCGTGCGGACCGTGGGCCGATGCTCGAACCCGAAGGTGAGCATCTGTTGGCTCGTGGGTGCCACGAGCACGCGTACAGGCGCATGGTCACCGTTGCGAATGAGAACACCGCCCACCGTATCCGGCGGCACCCATGCGAATACACGACCATTGGGGGTGAACTCCGTCTGTCGGTAATCCCCGTTCCCGCTTCCGACCTGTGTGAAGGTCACACGCCACCGTGCCAGTTCCGGTTCCGTGGTGTAAACGTAGACCGGCGAGTATCCCAATGAATCCGTTCGGAAGTACAGCACCTGGTCCTCTGCGAATCCCGTGCTATCGGCTCCCGGGACCACCGCCTGTAGCGGGTTGTCGCCGGCATCGCGAAGTACATCGCGCTCCTCATCGCTCAATTGCTGTTGCAGTGGTTGGTTCTTCAGGTCCTGCTCGCTGTACAAGTTGAAGCGAAGGGTGCTCTTCGGCAGTTCCACACTATGGTCGAAACGGACCAAGGTCCGTGCGTAGTTCTTGTCGGAATACTGGAACTCCACCACGATGCGCCTGTCCTTCGTGATCAGCCGCTTGGCCGTGAAGGAGATCTCCGCCGTGTTGTAGTCGATCACGTAATCGTTCTCTTGGCCGCGCACCAACGGTTGCCCATCGATGAACACCCGCTCGGTCCCGGACAGGATGATGATGATCGACCCGCCTTCGTTCCCGCGCAATCGGTACGGGCCTTGCACTCCTTCAATGCCTTGGATGGTGTTCCGAGCGAACTTGCCCTTGCTTATCGCTACGCTCGTTCCGACACGCCCTTGCACGTCCCCCCCGTACGGGACGGGTGTTTCGAAACTGAGGCCCTTTGTCTTCTTCAGGTAGGTCAGGAAATGGCTCTTGGGGCGCTGGAGCACGAAATCCCCTGCGACCAAGGACCACCCTGTGCGTTCGTCCCCTTCGAAAAGCTTGATGAAGACCTGGTCGAAGTCCTGTAGCTCCAGTGTATTGCCCCCGGCTTGGATCGGGATATTGTTGTCCGTGATGCTTGCCAGCACCTGGATGCGATCGGTGATGTGACCGCTCAACTCCAGGTTCAAGGTGGAATTCACGGCGAGGTCCTGGTTGTTGCCGAAGAGCACCCCGCGTGATATGCTACCCGTCTTATTGAGGCCTTGCATACCGAACAGATCCGCGGTCTGTGCGGGAGGCTCATACCGGAACGGGTCCACGCGGTCGCCGCTGGCGGTCACCAGTCGGTCGGGGTCCTTGTTGCGTTGCACCATACCGAATGCGATAGGCATCGCCCTGTAGCGTACGAACACCGAATCCGAGGCTGGTCGTTCACGCCAGACCAGCCGGGCTGCATAAGGGTCAAGGTCGAAGAAGAATGGGCTGACCGGGATGCCGTTGGCGAACACATGAAGGGATCCGGGTACGATGCTCAAGCTGTCCAGCTGAAGGGTGTCGCTTTCAAGGGCGAGGCTTCGCATCCGCAAATTGGACGGCCTACCGGATTGTGCGAAAGCGGTTTCCATGCACCCTGCCAGGAACAACAGAGTGCCTATGCATGCCAAGAACCACTTCCTGCCCGAGTGGAGCAGAAGCCGGGCGAACGGACCTTGTGGCGGAATCGGCATCAGCGAACTTGGTCCGAAAAGTATCCCATCGGACGGCCATGGTCGGTTCATCACCGATCGGTTGTTGATGCTCACCCTTCCCATCTTTCGAGCACCAAGCCCCTCCCCGGTACATTTGACCGGCCCACACTCCGGGCCCATCGTACCATGCGATCGATCGCGACTTTGCTCTTGGCCCTTCTGCTCGTAACGTGTTCCACCCCGGATGGAACCGGGCACGAAGCGGTGGCAGGCGGAAAACGATACGGTGGAGTATTCAACGCCAATGAATCGGAGGAATTGCGTGGCCTGTTCCCGTTGAGCCTTGCTCAAGCTGCATCGCACCGCTTGGCGGCCCAGATCTATGAGGGTCTTGTGCGCTTCGATCAACGGGACCTGTCCATCCTTCCGGCGCTGGCTTCCTCATGGACAGTGGATTCCACTGGAATGGAGTACACCTTCAACCTGCGCCAAGGGGTCAGATTCCATGACGATGCGTGTTTTCCCGATGGCGTCGGTCGGGAATTCACGGCAGATGATGTGGTTCGCTGTTACACGGCACTGTGCTCGCGTTCGGACCTGAACCAGATGTTCTGGTTGTTCCAGGACCGGGTGATCGGGGCCAATGCCCAATACAGTGCCACGCTCAAGGGTGGACCCGGACCTGGCGTTTCGGGTATAGAGGCTTTGGACGCCTACACTGTGCGCTTCCGGCTCACGGCACCATGGCCGAGTTTTCCGCAGGTCCTGGCCCATCAGGGCTGTTGGATCTTTCCTTGGGAAGCCGTTGAGGCATACGGGGAAGAGGTGCGTTGGCACCCCGTAGGGACCGGTGCGTTCCGCTTGAAGACCTGGATCAAAGGCGAGATGATGGTCCTTGAACGATCGCCGGGATACTGGGGGGAAGATGAGTTCGGCAACAAACTACCCTTCCTGGATGCGGTGCGCTTCACCTTCGTCAAGGACAAGAACATCGAGCTTTCCGAGTTCGAGAATGGCAAGCTTAGCGTGGTGTATGAACTTCCCGTGGAACGCACTGAGATATTGGATGATGCAAGGGATTTTCAGGTACAGACCGTGCCAGGCCTTACCGTCCAATTCTATGGCTTCAACACACGCCGTAGACCGTTCGACGATCTCCTCGTTCGAAAGGCGTTCTCCATGGCGATCGACCGACAGTACATCGTGGATAGTGTGCTGAACGGGTTGGCGGTTCCCGCCCGTCATGGAGTGGTGGCACCCGGGTTCGCCGAGTATCCATATGAGGAAATAACACCTACCGAATACGATCCGGAAGCGGCACGAGCACTGCTCGCAGAAGCGGGTCATGCAGGGGGTGAAGGTCTGCCTACCGTTTATCTGCAAGCGAACAGCGATGGCTTCGGTTACGTTCGCGTGGCCGGGGTCGTACAAGGGATGCTGGAGCGGGAGTTGGGTGTGCGGGTGGTCTCAACGGTCCTGCCGGCTGAGCAACATTACGAGCGGGTGGAAGCCGGACAAGCGGGATTTTGGCGGGAGGGCTGGATCGTGGACCACCCGGATCCGGAGAACTTCCTTGCACTGTTCTATGGGAAGAACGTGCCCTTGGATACGGCCGCACCTTCGTACCTCAACAGCACCCGCTACAACAACCCGCGATTCGACTCCTTGTTCGCACAGGCCCAGCGGACCGGCGAGCATGCCGAGCGGTTCAGGTTGTTGGCGATGGCCGAGGCGCAGCTCATGAAGGACGCGGTGGTGATCCCGTTGTACCATGAACGCTCGGTGAGGCTGCTTCAGCCGTGGGTGCGCGACCTCCCGATCAATGGAATGGAGTACCGTTCCCTGCGGGAGGTATGGTTCGATACAAAGGAAGAACAGGTTCAGTGACCGTCGGTCACGTGGGCAAGAACGAAGCGCTTCGCCAAGGGAACGAAGGTCTCGATGAAGGGCAGGTCGAGATCGGTCTCCAACACGAAGGTCGCCGGGTTCGGTAATGCAGGGTGCCGCGCAATGAGATCCGACTTGATGTGCTCGTATGTGCAAGTGATCCCCATCGCATAGCTCGTCACATACCGCGTGACCACTTTGCGTTCGGGGTGGTCCAGATGTTGCTCGATGACCATTGGGATACTGTAGCCGTATACACGCGCCTCACGACCCTTCCGCAGGAAGAGCCAACCTTCCGATGCATGCAGAGGCTGAAGGCCGACCGGGGTGAAATGGATGCGCTCGGCGAATTCATGGCGTAGTTCGAACCCTTCCGTGCTCATGCGTGTCAGGTTCGGAACAGCGAAGGCTATCACCTCGTCGATCACGGCAAGCATTTCATCCTCCGCAGTGCGTTCACGGATGACCTCCCCACTGCGCAGGTCGAATCCTATCAGCTTGCCCTCGAGGTAGCGCGCCAGGTCCTCCTTCGATCGCCGGATCGACCGAAGTGCATCCACGTGGTCCCGCAGTTGTTCCAGGTATGGGTACAGTTTCCGCTCGGCGAACCGAGCGCGCACATGCTGCAAATAGCCGAGGAGCGCATATTGCTTCAGCTCCAGATCGATGGACGGTGAATACACCCAATCCAAGGGAAGTCCGGGAGAATTGGTCATGACCATTGGTGAACGTGGAACGACTTGTTCAAAAATAAGGTTGCTTTTCGTCCTTCGCTAGCCCCTCCGGACGACCTTTGATGCTCACAGAAAACGCCACGCCGATGTTCCGTATTCCGCCGATCCAGGTCCTTTTGCTCATGGTAATGATGACCTTCATGGCCTGCGTTCCTGCGCGCAAGTATGAGGAGGCCAACAACAGGGCGAAAGCCATGCAGGCCGAAGTGGATGCCGCGAACGCCCAGGCACTCGAGGCCCGCACCAGCATGGATGAGATGTCGTCGGAGCTATCGGAGTTCAGGAAGCGGAACGGTGAACTGCAACGGGACACCACGGTCCTGGGAACTTCGCTCCGTCAGATGACCAAGCAGTACGACAAGATCAACACGCTCAACAACGAGCTCTTGGACAAGTACAACATGCTGCTGGCCGGTGATCGGAGCGAGAACCGAAAATTGTTGACCGACCTCGAGGCCGTTCGATTGGACCTGATGAACAAGGAGGATTCCGTCAACGCACTGGCCCAGAGGATGGGGGCCAAGGAAGCGGCGTTGGCCGATCGTGAGGCCAAGCTTGCCGAATTGCGTGCGGAACTCGCCGCGAAGGACTCCGCGATGAAGGCGTTGAAAGGCCGGGTTAGCCAGGCACTCTCGGGCTTTGAAGGCAAGGGCCTCACCGTGGAGCAGCGCAATGGCCGCATCTATGTGAGCATGGACAACAAGCTGCTCTTTTCCAGCGGCAGTGCCACGGTGGACAGCAAAGGGCGTGAAGCGATCGTACAACTCGCCAAGGCGATCGAAAGCGAGAAGGACCTGAACATCCTTGTGGAAGGCCACACCGACACGGATAAGATCAGCGCGGGCAGCGCGTACAAGGACAATTGGGAGCTGAGCGTGGAACGCGCCACGAGCGTAGTGCGCATCATACAGGAGAGCAGCAAGGTCGACCCGGTCCGCGTCACCGCCGCGGGTCGGGGAGAATACGTGCCGATAGATCCGAACGACAAGTCCAAGAACCGCCGCATCGAAGTGGTCCTGACGCCGGACCTGAAGGAGTTGTACAACATGGTCACGAAGTGATCCCTTGCCCAGCAAGCGGACCTCGCCCATGACCGCGCGGCACCTACTGCTCGTTTTCGTCGTACTGCTGGGCACGGGCTGCACCGTAGGCCGCTTCTTCATGTACAACTTCGCGGATACCCGGGACCACAAGAAGTTCCCATCAAGGCCACTGCCCGCGTCCCGAACGCCGTTGCCATATTCCGTGGCCGAAGTGGAGAAAGGACCCAGGACCGTCACCTACTCGGACAAGGAGCAACCCTTTGACATATTCCTGGAAGAGCGCAAGACGGTCGCTTTCCTGATCATCCACCGGGACACGCTCAAGTATTCGCGCTACTTCAAGGGCTACGATCAGGCACAGGTCCATACATCGTTCTCCATGGCCAAGTCGGTCATGAGCATGCTCATCGGTAGCGCGATCGCTGATGGCTTCATCAGCAATGTGCAGCAACCGGTCACCGACTTCGTGCCGGAGTTGAAGAAGAACGGTTTCGACAAGGTCACGCTTGAACACTTGTTGCAAATGACCAGTGGGCTCAAGTTCAGTGAGAGCTATGTGGACCCTTTCGGCACGGCGGCGAAGTACTACTATGGCAGAACGTTGTACAAGAACATGGCGCACATGAAGTTGAAGCGTGAGCCTGGTGAACGTTTCGAGTACGTGAGCGGTAATAGCCAATTGCTTGGGCTCATCCTCGAACGTGCGTTACGGGCCAAGGGCGATCAGCGTACGATCACGCAATACCTCAGCGACCGCGTATGGTCCCCGCTCGGCATGGAATACGATGCGACCTGGAGCATCGATCGCAAGCAGGGAGGCATCGAAAAGACCTTCTGTTGCATCAACGCACCCGCTCTCGACTTCGCCAAGTTGGGTTCGCTGTATCTGCACAAAGGCAACTGGAAAGGGCAGCGACTCATCCCGCAGGAATGGGTGGAACGCAGCACGCGGGTCGATACCACCAACGGATCCGCGGCGCGCTACCAATACCAATGGTGGTTGCCATCTGCTGAAGGCGACTTCATGGCGCAAGGCATCCTCGGTCAATACGTCTACGTGGACCCGGCGCGTGAGCTGGTGATCGTACGGTTGGGCAAGCAGGTCGGTGGTGTGTCGTGGGCGCGGATCTTCCGGAGCGTGGCTGAATTGTACGTGCCCGATACGGAGTGATCCGGTGTTCACAAGTTCAAGAACTTGGATCACGCGCAGAGGAACGTCCGGCTAAGTTTGAATGACCAAACCATTCGCTATGCGGAAGACTAGCTGCCTTTTACTATTCGTCGTAGGGATTGCTAGCACCCAGCTTTCAGGTCAAGTCTTGACCTTGGGTACGCAAGTGCAGGATGATGTTTGTGACTACGGCTCGGGATGCATCAACGCGTACGCTATCGGCGGTACCGCCCCGTATAGCTTCTTTTGGTCGCCGGTCCCACCAACAGGACAAGGTACCCAACAAGCCTGCGGGCTCTTTGCGGGATCCTATTCGATCACGGTATTCGATTCCAACGGCGATTCGCAGACAATAGAAGCGACTGTCAACAGCACGCCGAATTTGCTGTTCGATACCACCCCCTCCGACGCCATCGCATGCGTCGATCCGTGCAACGGCTATTGGTCGCGCAGTGTAAGCATGGGTGGTGTTGCACCCTACACGATAACGGTAGACCCTCCGGCCGGCGCGGCGAATGCGAATCCCAATGGGGTGGAGGTGTACGGTATGTGTGTTGGTGGATCGTACACATTCACCATTGAAGATGCGAATGGTTGCAGTGCGGTGATCAGTGGCGTTGAAGTGGTGCAGACCGGTCCGCCGGAGGTGGTATCGATCACGCAACAGGGGTTCTGCCAAGGCTTTCCTTCAGGCTCGGCACAGGTCACCTTCGATCAGGACCTTTCTCAGGTCACGGTTGTAAGCGGGACCAGTACCGTGAATGTGGTCGGGAACACGGTGTACCTCTATGGACTTGTGATCGGGTTCAATGTATTCAACGCCATCGGTGCATCGCCCTTTTGCCAGAACCAGTTCATGATCGAAGTGCTTGACGAGACCGGACTTTGCGGAACGATCGAAGGCGCAGTGATCGCTGATGTGGATGAGAATTGCCAGGTCGATCCAACGGATCCGCCTGTTCCATACCACCTGCTACGCGTACAGCCGGGCAACTACTTCGCCATTACGAATGCTGACGGGACGTACACCAAAGGTGCTGCTTATGGTTCCCACACCATAGCGAGTGAAGTGATCGGCACCGGAACGGATTGTATGGCGCAACATCCCGTACCGGTGTCAATGGATGCAGATCAACCCACCGCTACGGCCGACTTCCTTGTTACCCCGTTGTTCGGTCCCGATGCTTCGGCCAATATCGGGGCCGGGTGGTTTCGTCCCGGGTTCTCAACAACCATCACGGCATCCGCGAGGAACAACAATGCGTTTCCGATCTCGGACGTCAGGCTGGTCATGGAATATGATCCACTCTTGACTTTCGACTATGCCGTCGATGCACCGGCCGTGAATACTAGCGGCCATTTGGAGTGGGTGCTGCCCACCTTGCAACCTTACGAGACCATCTATCGCTACGCGATCTTGAGCACTCCGAACGATGCCGGGCTCATTGGCGCCAACGTAGAGCTTACGGCAACGCTCTCAATGTCCACGGTGGATGCCGAACCATTGAACGATAGTTATTCCACCACCAGGACCATCTTTGGTTCCTGGGACCCGAACGACAAGCTGGTACGGACGAGTTCGCGCACCAGTGAAAGTGAATACTACACTGATCTGGACGATCATGTGGATTACACCATCCGCTTCCAGAACACAGGTACTGCCGAAGCGATCAACGTGTACCTCTTGGATACGATCTCGGCACGCTTCGACCTGGCCTCATTCGAATTCCTTGGCACTTCGCATCCTGTGGAAGTGAGCTTTGAAGACGACCGTGTGCTGCGTTTCGACTACCCGAACATTCTGCTGCCGGATAGCGGTGCTGACCTCTTGGGGAGCCAAGGTTTCGTGAGCTTCCGGTTGAAGCCGGTGGACGATCTGCTCATCGGTGAAGCGTTGAACAACGCGGCGGATATCTACTTCGACTTCAATGAGCCGGTGCGCACGAATACCGCGACATTGACCGTGGATATGTCAAGTGGCATCTCTTCACATACGGATGTGCCGGTCGTTCTATCGCCGAACCCGGCACATGATCGAATACGGATCACCGGACCATCGAGCGCCGGCTTCGTTGTGGAGGTGATCGATCTAGAAGGACGTTTGGTGATCCCCGGCGAACGTTATGTTGCTTCATCGGAGTTGAATGTATCCACGCTGGCAACCGGGATGTACATCTTGCGCATGATCGACGACCTTGGTGCACGACATCAAACGCGCTTCGTGAAGCACTGATACCTTCGCCGCCATGCGCGTAGCGATCATCGGTGGCGGACCTGCAGGCAAGATCGCGGCCGATCGGCTGGCGGATACATGCGAGGTGCATCTCTACGAACAGGGCCGCACCTTGGGTCGCAAGTTCTTGGTGGCCGGTGAAGGTGGGTTGAACATCACCCACAGCGCCGAAGGGGAGGCGTTCTTCACAAACTACGCGCCTCAGGATCGGATGCGATCGGTGCTGACCGGATATGGGCCGAACGAATTGCGTGCATGGCTTTCCGAAGTCGGCATTCCCACATACATTGGATCAAGTGGTCGCGTCTTCCCTGAACGGGGTATCAAACCCGCCGAGGTCTTGAAAGCGATCCTGGAGCGATTGAACAGGAAGGGTGTCCACATCCACACCCAATATCGCTTTGTCGGCTTCGATGAGAAGGTCCGACCGATCATGGAGCACAACGGATCACGCGCTTCGTTGGAAGCCGATCGAACGCTTTTCGCATTGGGCGGAGCGTCGTGGAGCAAGACCGGATCGACAGGTGAATGGCTCGCGCATTTCGAAGCGATCGGTGTGCGCACCGTCCCATTCCAAGCAAGCAATTGCGGGGTGGAGGTGGATCTGCCCGAAGCAGTGCGCGTACACGTAGGCAAGCCGTTGAAGAACATTGCCGTCACCGTTGGCGAACGAACGATCAGAGGTAAAGCAACGATCACGGAGCACGGACTGGAAGGCAATGCGATCTATCCGATCGTGCCGCTGGTCCGCGCGCAACTTCAAGAAGGTGGCACTGCGGAATTGATCCTCGACCTCAAGCCCGACAGCACCTTGGATGAACTACGGGCCAAGTACCAGGACTCCGCGTGGAACGAACGCATGGCCGCGCTCAACATGGATCGTGCATCGGTCGCCTTGGTGAAAGCGTTCACACCCAAGGACAGGTACCTCGCAGGTTATCTGGCGGTGGACATCAAAGCCCTTCGTATCCTCGTTCGCAGGCTTCGCCCGATCGACGAAGCCATCAGCACGGTCGGTGGTATCGAGATGGATCAGGTGGCTGAAGACTTCTCACTGATCAAGCACCCGCACCTTTTTGTTGCCGGTGAAATGCTGGACTGGGATGCGCCAACGGGTGGGTTCCTGCTGCAAGGAGCGTTCAGCACCGGCTATGC
>JAGQVV010000053.1:3277-15063 GCA_020437805.1 Flavobacteriales bacterium | reverse complement strand
CCCCGTTCCGCGTGATCCCGAAGGATCTCCGTCCCGGCGAATTCGACCCGGTCCCTCACCGTTCCGGGCGAAATGGTCAAGGTCTTCAGGGTTTCCAAGGTCAGGTCGCAGAACCACCGATAGAACTTCCGGGCGATCGCCTGGATCTCCGCCTCGGTCTTTTCCGGAAAACTGTTCCGGAGGTTGGTGAGAACGACCTGTTTCCGGTACCCGATGACCTTGTGGGTCAGGAAATAAAGCACGTCCGAAAGCAGGTACAACAAAGGGAACGGCAAGAGCGAGATGCCGTATATGAAGGGTAGTGCAATGATGTACCCGAGCATGCCCATGGAAGGGTGGCGAAGTTAGGTCGTGCGCCTCCATGCCTCGGCCGGGCTCAATAGCGCAAGAGCAGTGCGATCCCCTTGTAGTCGGCGAGCAGTCCGTTCGGAAGGATCCGTACATCGCCGCCTTTCCGCAGCTGTTCCTCGATGATGTCATCCACGATATCATCCACCACCCCCGGGGCTTTCGGGTCGTTCACCAATTCGATGCGATCGTCGAACACCTTCGCCGCCATGCGTAGGTCGCGCTCCACCAACAAGGTCATTCCGCGGCCTTCGCGCACTTGCTTCCAGATGTCGATGATCGAGGTACTGTGCTTTTCGACCGGCGCTTTGCGCAGGACCTCGAGATCGGCGATATGACGATTCTTCTGGTCCTCGTAGGCGATCGTCCAGGCCTCCTTCACCACCTCTGCGGGTGGCGTATTGTCATGACTGCCATGAACGTTGCCGATGTAGATGGCGGAGCGCGCCGCTTCGGCCACCAATTGCGGGTACTGCTCCTGCGTGCAAGCGACCACCACGCGGCCCTTTTCGCCAACGGCTTGGCGCACCGTGCGGTCCACGTCCACGTGGTATTCGCGAAGCTGGTTCAATTGACCGCGAGAAGTGCTTGTGGCCAAGGCATCCGTGGTGTAATGGTTGTTCCGCATGGGAAAGCCCTCGCGCACTTCGCCCAAGAGCCGATCGTTGGAGGCATGGTAGAGGTGGGCGCCTTTCGTGCCGAGCACGAGCACATGGTGGTCCACTCCGCCCAAGCGCCAGCGCACCACTTCGCGGGTAACGAAGGTGCCATCGACCGTTGCGCGCTCCTCCACGGTGAACGGAAGCTTGACCACCTCGCTCAGGTCGGATGCGATGAATACCGCCATGCCATCGCCGTTGTGATTGTGGTCGATCTTTCCTTCGATGGCGTTCAGACGATCGACGATGGATGCCATGGCGCGCTTGTCGCCGACCTCCAGCACGCCTTGCTTGGCTTCTTCAACCAAACGTCGTAGGACCAACTTGTCCTTTTCCGCATCAGGCATCGTTCGGTGCGTGGGAAGCAACAGCGTGACACAAGGTCCTTCGCGTTCGGCCATCAATCGGTGTATCAATTCATCCTGCAATAGTGTGGTCGTGCTCATGGTTGCGCTTGAAACTACCAGCGGCAGACCATACCTGCCATGACGCAGGTCAGGTTCTCTTTACGCGAACAGTTCCTTCCGTCCGATCACGCTGCAGATCGGGCATTTCCGCGGATCGTGACCTTTCGCTGGGCAATGTTCCCTTCCGTAGAAGATGATCCGCAGGTGCAACGCGTTCCAGGTATCCTCCGGGAACAAGCGTTTCAGGTCGGCCTCGGTGCGCTCCACGTTCTTGCCGGTGCTCAAGGTCCAGCGGTAGGCCAGGCGATGGATGTGCGTATCCACTGGAAAGGCCGGTACGCCGAAGGCCTGGCTCATGACCACGCTGGCGGTCTTGTGACCAACGCCCGGCATACGCTCCAACGCCGCCATGTCCTTCGGCACCTGTCCGTCATGCTCCTCCAGGATGATCTTCGAGAGGCCATGGATCCCCTTGCTCTTCATCGGCGAAAGGCCGCAGGGCCGAATGATGTCCTGGATCTCCCCCACGCTCAACATCACCATCTGTTGCGGTGTGCGTGCTTTGGCGAAGAGCAAGGGCGTGATCTCGTTGACCTTCTTGTCCGTGCATTGTGCGCTTAGAAGCACCGCGACGAGCAGTGTGTATGCGTCCTCATGGTCGAGCGGAATGCTGATGGTCGGATACAGTTCGGTGAGCTTCTGCTCCACGAAGGCCACTTTCTCCTTCTTCGTCATTCGGTCGCGAACGTTCCGGTGGACACGCCTCGAATGAAATGCTTGGTCAAGGTCCTCCCGTTCGCTTCGAGGTGAACGATGTTGTCCTGTTCATCGAAAACGTCCTGCAGCAGGCTGTTCGAGACCGTTAGACCATCGGCCTTGGCAACACCTTCCACCTGAAGGTAGCAGAACAGGTTTTCACTTTCGAGTTCCCTGCCGATCCAGATCCACTCCAACTCCTTCCCGGCGAGTTGCAGAACGAGGTGTTCGTGGAGATAGACGTTCAGGAGGCTGTCGGCCTTCGGGTGTTCGTTCGCTGCGCCGAGCTTCAGGTCCGCCAAGTTCGAGAGGGCGTGTTCCACGTCATGGGCGGTCATTTGCCATGTCAGGTCCAGCGTAGCGTTCGAAGGGTGGTGACGAATGGTGAGAATGGAGATGAAGAAGTCGTGCAGGATCATTGCAGGTGCACAGAACATGGCGATCGCGAGCAGGGAGGCTTTCATTCGAGGACAAAGATGGGCCGGAATGGCGAGAGTGGTCAGCTATGCCACGCTCGGAATGGATGCTCCCCGCTACATTCGCGTACATGTATCTGAAGCCTTTTTTCCCTGCGGTCGCCTTGTTCGTGGTGACGGCGGCATTCGCCCAAGACTCCCCGCGCTACGGCCGTGACAAGTTCCGCCAGCTCGATCAGGAACTGCCCACGCCCAACGAACAACGCACCGCCAGCGGCGCACCGGGCCATGCCTATTGGCAGATGAAGGCCGACTACGACATCAAGGTGGAGATCGACGATGCCACGCAGAAGCTGACCGGCACGGAGACAATAACCTATCACAACCAGAGCCCCGACAAGCTGGAATACCTATGGCTCCAATTGGATGGCAACATCTTCGAGCCGGGCAGCGATGCGAACCTGATCCGCACGGGTACCATCGGCGATAGCATCGGTTTCCGAACCCTGCGTGGCTGGGTGGAGCCCTTCGATGGTGGCTTCCGGATCACCGGTGTGACCGATGTGCAGGGCAACACGCTCAGGCACACCATCAACAAGACGATGATGCGCATCGACCTGCCCAAGCCCCTGGCCCCGGGCGGTGTGACCAGTTTCAAGGTGGCCTGGTGGTTCCCGATCAATGACCGGATGCAGGTTGGTGGCCGCAGCGGATACGAGTATTTCGCTGATGAGGATAATTACCTGTACACCATCGCGCAATTCTACCCCCGCATGTGCGCCTACATGGACTACAGTGGCTGGATGCACAAGCAGTTCCTCGGAAGTGGTGAGTTCACGCTGGATTTCGGGGACTACACGTTGAGCATCACAGTGCCGAGCGATCACATCGTGGGTGCCACGGGTGTGTTGCAGAACGAAAGCGCCGTGCTCACCAGCGAACAGCGCGGACGTCTTGCCAGGGCACGTAGCGCGGATGAACCGGTCATGATCGTGACACCGGAGGAGGCGGCAGAAGCCGAGAAGATCAAAGCGGGAGGTACGAAGACCTGGGTGTTCAAAGCAGAGAACGTCCGGGATGTGGCCTTCGCGAGCAGTCGTAAGTTCATATGGGATGGAATGAACCAACGCGTTGGCGACCACGATGTGTTGTGCATGAGCTTCTATCCGAAAGAAGGCAATCCGTTGTGGGAGAAGTACAGTACCAAGGTGGTCGCCCACACCATCAAGACGTACAGCAAGTACACCTGCGATTACATCTATCCGGTGGCCATCAGTGTGCATACCGATCGCATCGGCATGGAGTATCCCATGATCTGCTTCAATGGTGGAAGGCCTGAGAAGGATGGCACGTACAGCGAACGTACCAAGTACGGCATGATCGGCGTGATCATCCATGAGGTGGGGCACAATTTCTTCCCCATGATCATCAATAGTGATGAAAGGCAGTGGACTTGGATGGATGAAGGCCTGAACACCTTCACCCAATACCTCACGGAGCAGGAATGGGACAAGGACTACCCGAGCTGGCGCGGAAAGCCTCGGAATATCGTGGGTTATATGAAAGGGGATAAGGAGGGGATCGCTCCGATCATGACCAATAGCGAAAGCCTGATCCAATTCGGCAACAACGCCTACGGAAAGCCATGCACTGCGCTCAACATCCTGCGCGAGACCGTCATGGGACGCGAACTCTTCGATCATGCCTTCAAGACCTACGCCGAGCGCTGGAAATTCAAACACCCCACACCGGCCGATTTCTTCCGCACCATGGAGGATGCCAGCGGCGTTGACCTCGATTGGTTCTGGCGCGGTTGGTTCTACACCACGGACCATGTGGACATCGCCATCACCGACCTGAAGTACAAACGCATGGACCCGCCGGACCCTGTGTTGGCCGAAATGATGAAGCGAGCGGACAAGATCAACGAAGCACCCGACCTGGGCCGACAACGGAACATCGATAGCAATATGGAGTTCGTGGTGGATCGGGATCCGGACACACGGGATTTCTACAACAGTTATGATCCGCTCACAGCCACCGAACGCGAGATCGAGGCCTATGAGCAGTGGAAGCTCGGTCTGGATGCGGAGGAACTTGTCCTTCTGGAAACCGAGCTACACCTCTATGAGGTCTCTTTCGAGAATCTAGGAGGCCTTGTGATGCCGGTGATACTGGAATGGAAGTATGCCGATGGGACCAAGGAAGTGGACCGGATACCCGCAGAACTATGGAAGACCAGTGATGAGGTGACCAAGGTCTTTGCGAAGAAGAAGCAGGTGATCTCAGTTACCTTGGACCCCTTCCTTGAAACCGCCGATTGTGATCTGAACAACAACAGCTGGCCACCGCGTATGGTGCCTACGCGATTCGATGTATACAAGGAGCGCGATCATAGCCGCCCCAATCCGATGCAGCTGGAACGGATGAGCGGCGAAGGAATGAAAGGGGAATAAAGGTCCCGGCCACTTTCAACGGACCACCCAAAGCCGCTTCGCTTCCAAGCGGAATCGAACCTCGTGCCCGATCTCGTGGGGCTCGCCGTCCAGATGCGCCAGAGTGCCACCCTGTAACGCGCTCGCCGCTGTCGTTGGAATGTTGAGCACGTACTTGCTGCGATCAGCGCGGTCGGTGTAGATCTGTAGGAAGGCCTTGATAAGCGGGAAGAACGAAGGTTTCCGTACCATCCGGATCTCCGCGAGCCCATCATCCGGAAGTGAACCGGGGCTGATGACCGCGCCGTTCCCGAACTCGCGGGTATTGCAAAAGACCACCATCAGCACATCCTGTTGGAAGAGGTTCCCGTTCGCTTTCAGTGTGACGGGCATGGGGGCTGCACCAAGGACCTCTTGCACGATCAGTTTTGCGTAGCCCAGCATCCCACGACCCTTGCTCCTATCAAAACGGTAGGCCACGCGGGCATCGAACCCTATCCCTGCGGTGCCGAGGAAGGGCATGTCATTGAGGTAGCATACATCCATTTGTACGGGCGCCCCGGTGAATGCCTTCTGCAGGGCTCCATCGGTAGCGCGGGGGATACCCAGGGACCTCGCATAGCCATTGCCGCTACCCAAGGGGACCACCCCGACTGCGACATTCGTGCCGATGAGCCCGGCGGCCACGGCATTCAGCGTACCGTCGCCACCGATACTGATCACGCGTTCCATCCCCATTGCAACGGCCTCCTTGGCGAACAGGGTGCCCTGACCTGGTCTTTCGATCACCCGGGTAATCATGGCGATACCATGCTCTTCGGCGATGCGCTCGGCCAGGTCGCGGGCACTGGGCGCCAGTCCCTTTCCTGAGCGCGGATTGATCACCAACATCACCCGCTTCATGGCCGTTCGATCAGTTCACCGCGGATGAGGTGTCCATTGAATTGCTGGATCGCGGCCTTCAACTTGTTCTCCATGTCCAGGACCTCTTCATCGCTCGGGGCTAAATCGCCAGTGGACGGTTCATTGGCCAGGGAGCCGACATCCAATACGTGGTTCCCGTCGAATCGCATGTGGTATCGGTCACCGAAGCATTGGTAGATCCCATTGCTTGCGGTGATGGCGTAAGGAGGGCTGAAGAGTTGCAACGCGCTGTGGCCGAAGCTGAAGAAGCGTTTGTCGTACCCGATCAGGTCCAGGACCGTGGGCAGGATGTCGATGTGCTGCGTAACGCGCGGCTGTTGCATAGGCATCAACTTGCCGGGTGCATGGAAGAAGAGGGGGACCCAATAGTCCGTGGCCTTGTTGTAGTCCTGTCCACTGCGGTCCAGGTCGGCGGTATGGTCCGCGGTGATCACGAAGAGCGTGTTCGTGAACCAAGGCATGGTGCGCGCCGTGGCGAAGAATTGGCGCAAGGCATCATCCGTGTATCGTAGGGTGGGATGGATGTCCTGTGTTCCTCCGGCGAACCGTGCCGATTCCTGGATCGGGAGTTCGTACGGATGATGCGAGCTGAGCGTGAAGATCGTGCTGAAGAAGGGTTCCTGTTCCTTGGCAAGTTCCTGCGCCCAGTACTGCAGGTAGGGCCTATCCCGTACGCCCCAGTGACCATCGTAGTCATCTCCGTTGCCGGGGTATTCGTTCAGGCCCATGTACCGTTGGAAACCGGCGGAACGGGTGAATCCGTCGAAACCCATGGTGCCGTTGCGCCCACCGTGGTAAAAGCTCGTGCTGTAGCCGATTCCGCCCAAGGTGTTGGCCAGGGAGGTAAAGGGTAGGCTGGCATAAGGTGAAGTGATGAATGCTTCGTCCATCAACTCGGGCATACTCGCCAGAATGGCCGGTATCCCATCGATGCTGCGGCGGCCGTTCGCGTAAGCGTGGGTCATGTTCAAGCTCTCGCCCATCAATGAGTCCAGGAAAGGCATGTAACCTTCATTGCCCGACAGGCGAGCACTGTATGCAGCGGAAAAGCTCTCGAGGATCACCACCACCACATTGGTTCGCGGCGCCAGATTGAACGTGTCGGTGAAGTGGTGGTGCAATGGCCAAAGCGCGTCCGCCTCGGCATCGGACATGTAATTGCGCTCCTCCAAGGTCGGTTTGCCCACGCTGGTCATGATCGTGAACGGTGTGTTCAGGGTCACCGCGATATGTTCAGCTCCGCCATACCGCGCTGCATCGAGCACTTGCAATGGGATGAGTTGCACTCCACCGCGTGAGGCGACAGTGAGCAGCGCGACCGCGATCACACGCCAACCGATCCGCCAAGGCCAACTGAGCATATCATCACCGGCAATTCGCTCCGTTCCTCGATATGCCCGGTACAACCAGTACATGCTGCCGAGATAGAGCAACAGGATATACCAATAGTCCCGGATGAAAGCAGGAGCAAGGTTCGCCGTGTCACTTCCCGTAGTGAGGATCCGGAGGAAGTCAGCCGTACTCCGCTTCAACGTGAAGGTGTAGTACTCCAGGTCCACGAATTGGAAGAACAACGCTGTCGCGTTCAGTATCAGGAACAGTGCCAGTTGCACCTTCCGGAAGGTCTTGTTGCTCGGCCTTGGACGCACGAGATACAGCATTACCCATGGCAGATTGGACCACGCGATCGCGAACACATCGAAACGCAGGCCTCCGAGATGGGACGATAATGGCACATCCGGGAACAGGTCACTGTTGAACCAACCGAAGAAGACCCTCGTCAAGCTGTACAACAGCAGGACGGCGCCCAAACGGAGCAAGAGAACGGTCAGTGGGCCGTGGAACATGGATGCGAAGATGCGGAACGTGGCGCGGATCAAGGGTGGTCGGTCGGGGGCTGCGCCTTCGCCAGGATGTGGCGGCCTTCCACGGTCCGGACCGGTACCCAATCATCATAGGTCCGGCCCAGGATGGTGATCGGCCCCGGGGCTTGATCGCTTATGACATAGCGAACCGTCCCATCCTCCATCGCCGTGTGGAAGCCGCTACGGTCGAACACCGGTCCCTTGCTGTATTGGATGATGTCCTTCTGGGTCAATATGCTCTGGCCTACCAGCAAGTGCTCCAAATAGTCGCGATAGAGGATAAGGACGTGGTCGTCGGCGCGCAGGCCCAACTCGTTCCTCAGAACATCTCGGACCGCCATGTCCGCTTGTGAACGGGCATAGCCACGGCCCTCAGGTCCCTCCAAACCGGCCCAATGGGCAGTGCTCTTCGTTCGAAAGCCCATGAAGATCAGACCGTACAAAGCGAAGGCCCATGCCAATTGGTTCCTTCCACGGTCCGGACCGATCCCGAGCAATACAGCCGCTCCGATGTAGGCGAGCGCCAAACCTTCGTGCAGGTAGTTCAGGCGGCTGCCGTATTTCAGGCCTGTAACGAGTCCGAAGGCCATCGCGAGCGGAATGGCCAATGCGAAGAACCGCAAGACCGGTGATGTGGATCGAAACCCGAGCACCGCGATCACCACAGCCAAGGCATGCCACCCGATGTAGTACTTGTAGGTGGGTGGGTCGAAGAGTTCCTGCCACATCTGCCAACTGAAGCCGTTGGCCAGCCCTTGTACGGTGTTCTGCCAGAGGACGACCGGCGGGACCAGCAACAAGGTGATCCCCAATGCGCATCCCAGCAGCACCGCAACGGCTGTTCCATACAAGCGAAGGCCATGCCATTCGCTGAAGCATGCGAGGTATACCACGGGAAGCACCATCACCAAGCCCCCGGATTGCTTCGCGAAGAAGGCAAGGACAGCGAATAGCGCAGCCAGGATCAAGAGACGATCGGCTGGAGCTCGAAGCCAGCGCACAAAGAACAGAACGGTAGCCAATGAGCTAAGGGAATGAAGAGCGTCCGGGCGTGAGTAGAAGTGTTCGGTGTAGGTGCAGAAGACCAGCGCTGCCGCCAGGAACGAGGACCACAAGGGGGCCGATGCGATCCGGCAGACACGATACGCGATCACCGCCGCAAGCATGGTCAATACCAAGGCCAGGGTGCGGCTTAGCATAAACACGGACCGGGCATCACCCCCTTCGATCCCGAGAACCTTCCCGATACCGGCGCATAGCAGGTAATAGGCAGGGGTGTACTGGATCACATCGAACGGCAGTTGCTCCGGATCCTGATAGAGCGGAAGTCCAAGCAGCAGCTTCTGAATGCCATGGATCACATTGTGTTCCACCCCGCCCAGCTCGGTGCGGTATTGGGATACCATGTCCACGCGCAGGCCGAGGTGGAACACGAGGATCAGGACTGCGGTGATGCTGACCCACGCACGGAACGAGAGGCCCAGGACCTTGGCGTTCTCCAGCGCGGGTAGCATGGCGGTGAAGATAACCGGCCCCGTGTTCGACGGTTCTTCACTTCCTCCAGGTCCCGAGCAGTGACCTGCCGAATCCGTGGCGCACCAGGCGATCGGTGACCCGCGTAAGGGGGATGACGCATTCATCCCAGAAACGGATCTGCCCCGCGGTAGGCGAGTCCTGTCGGAGCAACATTCTGTTAGCGGCCGAAAGTGCGAATCCAGCACTGTCCAGGTAGCGTAGTTGCACTTCCGTCGGTCCACCCGGTAGATCCGCGCGCAGCATGGCGCGGGTGTAGCGCCGGTGATGCCCAATGGCCTTGTCGAATGCGCTGTACAAGCAGGGGAAAGCGGGCACAAGGATGATTAGGTGCCCGCTCGGGGCCAATAGGTCCATGGCCCTGCGCAACTCTGCAACGGGATCCGCGATATGCTCAAGCACGTCGATGTACAGGATCGTGTCGAATGAACGTCCGGCCATGGATGCCGTGGTGCCGTGCACCATTTCCGTTCGCGCTGGGTCGGCAAGGTGGAGGTGCGCCGGAACCTCTTTCAATAAGGCCTCATCCGGTTCCATGAAGGTGTACCGGTGGATGTTCGGGTTCCAGAGGTGGTCGGCATTCACTCCCAGCCCGCTCCCGACGTCAAGAACAGCCCCCCTCACGTATGGAAGCACCAAAACGCTCCAATACGCCTTCCAACGGTTCGCATTCCGGAACAATTCCAATTCGGACCCGACGTACTTCATTCGTGGGTCTCCGTGGAAGATACCAGTCGGTACAAATGACGCCCTGCGCGTTCCCGACGATGTGCCGTGTTCGCGAGCAGAAGGCCGATCACGAAGAAACCCAGGCACAGGAGCATCGAGTTGAAGAGCGATACGCTCAGAATGCTCGCCCAGCCCGGAATGGCCGCATCCGTGAAGAGCTTGATGCCGACAATGGTCAGGATGGAAAGAAGGAAGATGATGCTAAGGTACAGGAAACCCTTCAAGAAGAAGGCCAACACCTCTTCGCTGTATTCGATCAGGGAGCGGAAGGCATGCATGGAGAGCTTTCGGAAGCCCATCTTGGAAACGCCACCGATGCGTTTGCGGCGATCGCGGATGATGATACGCTGTGCAACGTTCTGCTGGGAAAGGAAGGCAGCATAGTGCACGAAGGACCGATCCAGCACGGCAGCGAGGACCCGGCGGTCGATCATGGAGTAATTCCCGAAGCCGATGGCTCGCCCGGAGATGTACCGGAAGAGCTTCCGGTAGATGAAATAGCCGACCCGGAACCCGATGCTCTCCGAGCGTTTGCCACGGCCGACGAACACAACGGGGATGTCCCGGATGGCCGCCAGTTCACTGATCGCTCCAGGGTCGTCCTCACCGTCACCGTCAAGAACGATGAAGCGAGTTGCGGAGGTGCCGTTCGCGTACAGCAAGCCTTGATGGATGGCCTCTTGATGCCCCATGTTGTATGGAAGGCCGAGGACATGGAGCATCACATTGGGAACCGCCCGGTCATGGGAACTCGCACGTTCCACGGTCCTGTCGTTCGAACCATCATCGACAAGGATGATCAGCGTGCGTTCCTCAAGTTTGGCGGCTTCCTGCTCCAGTTCCAATAGAAAGGGCAGGACAGAGCTCTCTTCATTGAAACATGGCGCGATGATGGCGAGGGTAGGAGCGAAGGACATGGACCACGAAGATCGGGAAAGACCCGATGCCCACTATGGACCAGGGTTCGAACACCGCGATGCGGAGAGCGAACATGCGCGTGCGCTCCTGGGTGCGATGCACCAATACCTTTGTGGCCTGATCCACGGCGTCGGAGCGCATTTGGATCGAACACTTCCGTAAGCATGCCAACCCTGACCATCGAAGATCGCCAGTTGCATTTCGAACGCGGCACCCACAGCGATGCCTTTCTCCTCAGTACCTACGAACATCTGGTGCGACCCAGGATCATCGAGGAGAAGATGCTCAGTCTCTTGCGTCAGGGGAAGATCAGCAAGTGGTTCAGCGGTATCGGTCAGGAGGCGATCAGCGTGGGTGCGGCCTTGGCCTTGCACCCGGAGGAGTATGTTCTGCCCATGCACCGCAACCTGGGGGTCTTCACCACCCGGGGAATGCCCTTCAGGAAGCTCTTCGCCCAATGGCAGGGAAAAGTGACCGGATACAGCAAGGGACGGGAGCGGAGTTTCCATTTCGGTGATCAGGAGCATCGGATCGTGGGCATGATCAGTCACCTTGGTCCGCAGTTGGGGATCGCGGACGGGATCGCCTTGGCCCATAAGCTGAAGAAGGAGCGACGATGCACGATCGTGTTCACGGGGGACGGCGCAACCAGCGAAGGTGACTTCCACGAAAGCGTGAACGTGGCCGCTGTATGGGACCTGCCCGTGTTGTTCATCATCGAGAACAATGGCTATGGGCTGAGCACACCGAGCAGGGAGCAGTTCCGGATGAAGCAGTTCACGGACAAGGCCATCGG
>JAGQVV010000053.1:0-3173 GCA_020437805.1 Flavobacteriales bacterium | reverse complement strand
CGTCCGATCCTGGTGGAATGCATGACCTTCCGGATGCGTGGGCACGAGGAGGCCAGCGGTACGAAGTATGTGCCGCAAGAGCTCTTCGATGAATGGTTCAAGAAGGACCCCATCAACAACTACGAGGCGTGGTTGCTGCGCATGGGCGTCCTCAGCATCGCCAAGCGCGACGAGATCCGCGCAGGGATCAAGGCGGGGATCGAGGAGGATATCCGGCACGCGTTCGAAGAGCCCGAGCCCGTTCCGGTGAAAGCCATGGAGGAAGGCGACGTGTATGCCCCGATGTCGGACGGCGTGGCGCCGATCGCTCAAGAGCCGGAGATGGCCGGCGCCGAGAAGCGCATGATCGATGCGATCCAGGAAGGCTTGGCGCAAAGCATGGAGCGGCACGCTGGGTTGGTGCTCATGGGGCAGGACATCGCCGAGTATGGCGGTGCTTTCAAGATCACCGATGGCTTCTTGGAACGCTTCGGCAAGGAGCGGGTGCGCAACACGCCACTCTGCGAGAGCGCTATTGTGGGCGCGGCCTTCGGGCTCAGCATCAAGGGCATGAAGGCCATGATGGAAATGCAGTTCGCCGATTTCGTGAGCGAAGGCATGACACAGATATGCAACAACCTCGCAAAGAGCCATTATCGCTGGGGACAGAACGCCGATGTGGTGATCCGAATGCCCACCGGTGCCGGCGTGGGTGCCGGTCCTTTCCACAGCCAAAGCAACGAGATGTGGTTCGTGAAGACGCCTGGCCTCAAGGTGGTCTACCCAAGCAACCCGTATGACGCGAAAGGACTGTTGATGGCTGCCTTCGACGACCCGAACCCTGTGATGTTCTTCGAGCACAAGGCCATGTACCGCAGCATTAGCGGACCGGTGCCCTCGGAACCGTACAGCATTCCCTTCGGCAAGGCGCGCGTGGTGCGCGAAGCGGAGGCCACACGGTACGATAGCCCGATCTCCCTTAGCGTGATCACGTACGGCATGGGTGTGCATTGGGCCACGGAACTGGCCGAAGGCATGGCCAACCGTTCAATGGCCCACGGCGGACCGATCGACATCGAGATCATCGACCTGCGCACATTGGTGCCTTTGGACCTGGACACGATCGTTGCCAGCGTAAAGAAGACGGGGAAGGCCGTGGTATTGCACGAGGACACCCTTATCGGTGGGTTCGGCGGAGAACTGAGCGCGTTGATCAACGAACATTGTTTCGACCATTTGGATGCACCGATCGTACGAGTGGCGAGTTGGGATACACCCGTTCCGTTCGCGATCCCGCTCGAGAAAGGGTTCCTTCCAAAGGGAAGGCTGTGGGAGGCGGTGGAGCGCTTGGCGGCCTACTAGATCGATCTCCTGCGCTTGGGTCGAATGGACCGTGGACGTTCGATATGAGGAAAGACCAACGCCTCAGGAGCGATCGGGCCTTGGAGTTGGCCTGTTCCCGAACATGGTGACGAACCACTTCGGACCATTGTGAGAAGGATCAGGTCACCGTTCGTCGTTGAATGGACGCGTTGAAGCGCAAACTGCTCCAAGACGGATCACTTCGACCCACACGCACACGAGGACCGACCGGATGATCACGGACGCTGGTCCAGCGGTCACATCGGGTTGTTCACCGCCACGATAGCGAAGGCGATCAACAGCAGATAAATGCCGAAGACGAACACGCTCGATGGAGTACGACGGAGGAAGGAGATCATGGTAAGGGATCTTTTGTATCCATATGACGCGGTCGCGATGGTACGGTTGCCTCCTTCGCTCTAACACCAGGCATTCGTCAGGTGGTCCTGATCAACGTCCCGGACCATGGAGCGTACGGTCTTGTCCACCGGTGGTCTTTATTTGCAGCCCCGGGCAGCATGACCTATGTCCGGAACGTCCTAATGGAAACCGGACCCATGCGCTACATTATATTCTGCTGCTGTATCCCCTTTACCGGGATCCTTATCGCCCAAGGGTACCTGGACAATGACCCGCGTTGGAGCGTTCGGTCGATCTGTGCGGTGCCTGCGCCCTGCATTGCAACCGATACGTACGTGTACTACACGAACGGGGACACCGTGATCGAAGGAACGATCTGGACCAAGGTGGTCCGACAGGGGAACGTTCAATACCTGTGGCAAGCACCGCCACCTGTTGGCCCGGGTTGCTCAGGTGCCATGGACTATGGACCGGAGGAACATGGGGTGTACCTCATTCGTCAAGAGGGTCGACAACTCCGGATCTGGTCGGATAATGCGGATACCTTGCTCTACGATTTCAACCTGGACCTGGGTGATACCCTCCCGCTCAGTTGGAACAATTGGAACGATGACATTACAGTGGTGGCCGTGGACAGTGTCCTGGTGGGGAATTCCATGCGCGCGCGGTTCGAATTGGCCAACAGCTGGTCCCAATACTTGATAGAAGGGGTGGGTACGTCACACGGCCTGTTCGAATACGTTTCGGATTTCTTTGATTGCGGCTTCGAACTGCTCTGCTTCGGACTCGGTGATGTGGCCTATTACCCATCCACCGGCGTAGCATGTGATGGTATCTTGGCCTTTGACGATAGGAAGCTGCCATCGGTGTCCATTGGGCCGATACCGGCCAATGAGCGGTTGACCTTGAGCGGTACGTTGCCTTTGGGCGCCATCCGCCTATTGGACAGCACAGGACGCGTGGTGCAACGCTCGAACAGCACTGAGCCACGCGCTTCCATCGATCTTAGCGGAATCCCGGACGGAACGTACACGGTCCTTGTGGACGGCCACCAACCCCATCGCGTGGTGGTCTTGCATTGAAAGGATCGACCTTATCTGGATCCACCGTTCCCCGATACCATCGGTACATTGCCCACAACTTGCAATTCGCACCCTGATGAAACAAACGATACTACTGCTCTTGACGTCCTTGATACCTGGGTTCGCCAGTGCCCAGTACACCTGCGGATCAGCGCTGCAGATCGGCTTGGGGATAACCACAGCACCTACGGTTGCGGGGGAGCAGGTTACACAGCTGTGTGTGGGGACCCAGCTCGGAAGCAACGGTCTATGGTACGCCTACACGGCCACGAATGATACCTCCATCTACATCAGTACCCATATAAACGGGTACCCGGATGTGGACACGCGGATGCACATCTATACCGGAACATGCGACGCGCTGATATGTCATGCCAGCGATGATGATTC
>JAGQVV010000052.1 GCA_020437805.1 Flavobacteriales bacterium | reverse complement strand
CGGGGAACTCCACCGTGAAGCGCCCAGTGGTGGGGTTGGGGCGGATGCGGAACTGCCGGCGGGGCTTGAAGGGGTCCAGCAGGGTAGCAACGGTACAGCCGTCGTATTCGGTGAAGATGCTCGGGTCCAGGATGCTGTCGTTCACCAGGATCGTTGTAGCCGTGGTTTCACTTGACACGCTGGTCAGGGTGAAGCTGCTGTCCACCGGGAACAGGTCCATTTCCTCCACCGGGTTCGTGTGTTCCAAGCAGTTGAAACGGCCCAGCGAGTCGGTCTTGTATATGAACTTAAGGCTGGCTGACTCCGGGAATTCACCATAGATGACGCCGCTGAGCATGTAGCCCCCATCTGAATGGGCCAAAAGATCCTGTGGGAGATACGTGTATGCACTGGAGCCCACGGCACGCGTCCAAAGCGTATCCCCATTGGTATCCGTCTTCATCAGGAAGGGATGGTAGTAATGGGTGGATTGTGGAACCCCTGTGGTGGCCAGTACGGCATATTGCCCATCCAGTGTTCGCCTGATACTTGAAGGTTGGTAGGTGTACCATTGGTATGGCGAACTGTACCAGCCTTTGCACCACTGCACCTCCCCATCGCCATCCAACTTCATCATGAAGAGCTTGGGATGGAAGGAGGCGGGAAAGGTCGCTGATCGGATACTATCGGTATAGCCGGTGATGATGAAGGAGCCATCCGGCTCGATAAGTGCATCATGCACCATACCCTTCGGGCGCATGTAGCTCTTGCTCCAAAGGAAGTTCCCCTCCGCATCCATGCGGGCCACCACGGCCCCGGCCGTATCCATATTGATGCCCGCGAGCAGGTCGCCATTGGGCAGTTCCTTGATGAACTGGAACCCGCCGGACCGTTCGACATGCCGGGTCCAAACCGGCTCGAGCATGGAATCCACCCGTATGGCGAAGAAATTCTTCTCCCGCCCCCAGGTGATGCCCCCCTTTTCACCGGTCACCTCCAAGCGCCCTGGTAACCCGGAGCAAATACCGTTGTTCATTTCATACTTCCGGATAAGCAGCGTGTGCCCCAGCGTGTCGATCTTTCCCAAAACAGGAAGCCGCAGGCTAGCGTTGCCCCAAGGACATGAGCCAAGATCCATAGCAGTATTGAACAGAAGCTCATTGGGGCCTATCCTCTTCAACGTTTGTAGCCCATACGTGCCACCATCATGGAAGTAACTTGCACGCTGTATAGAACCCTGTGCATCCAGCAGTTGCGTTGCACCCATCGTGGTAAAGATGTGCTGACCTGGTAGCTCAATAAGGTCGAATGTGTAACTGGTACCGGCACGGTACAGCTGCTGCCAACCAAGTTGCGCGCTGACCGTGCAAGCGCACGAGAACATTAGTAAGAGGGCGGTGATGGTACGCATGGCTCAGTGAACTAGCAGTTTCTTCGTTTGGCTGTTCAATCCAAACCTCCGAAGGGTCTGACCGCTGCAATTGAGCGGACGACCCTGCGGCCGCGAAGCCGCATGCACCACCACGCTTGGAAAACGCACCTCCATTGGAACATGAATGTACATCGCGGCCTCGAACCAAGCATCATCCTCGAAAGGCATGGCTTGGTGCTTCCGGTGGCTGGCCCGATGGATACGTGAAAAGGACCCTAGGAGGCCCGGCAGCAAAGCGGCAATGCGCGTGTAACAGAATGCTTAGGCCCTCAAGGCGCGTGGCCAACTGGTAACGCCTTCCAGGATCCGCTCTTCGCCATGGTCCTGCACCAAACGGGACAGGAGGGCTGCGGTGGCTTCGGCATCGCTGAGCGCGCGGTGGGCGGCTGTGAAGGGGATGCCGAAGTAGCGGCACAAGCTGCCCAGATTGTAGTGGGGGAGTTGCGGCACCAGGCGCCGCGCCAAGCGTTCCGTGCAAAGGGTGGGGCGATCGAAGACCAGGCCCGTCCGTGCGAACTCGTGCTCCAAGGCCGTCATATCAAAGCGCACGTTGTGCGCCACCACGATCCGGTCCTGCGTCAAAGTGCCCAAGGTGCGCACGACCTCCGTGAAGGAAGGTGCCTCGTGCAACATGGAATTGTCGATGCCGGTCAGCTTGCGGATGAAGTTGGGGATCGGCGTGCGCGGGTCCACCAAGCTGTCCCAGCGCATACGCTCCTGCATGCCGTCCAAGGCCACCACGGCCACCTCCATCACACGTCCCTCCTTGGGATTGCCGCTCGTGGTCTCCACGTCCAGCACCGCGAACCGCATACGCTCCATGGCGCCTTCATACGCAGAAGGCAGGCGTGGGGTTCCCACGATGGACAAGGGGAAGCGGGGGGCTGCTATATTGGCGCTCGGTCGGAGGCTATGCATCGAACAGGGAAAGGTCTCCAAAGATGCACATCCGGGCCGAGGAACCAAGCCATGCGCCCCATCTTCCATTTCTTCTTCCATACCCTGGCCGGTTGGCGGATACAGGACGAGCGCCCTGCGGGATTGGACCGATACATCGTGGTGGTGGCCCCGCACACCAGCAACTGGGACTTCTTCGTGGGCCTGTGCGTACGCAGCCTGGCGCGCATGGGCGATGTGAAGTACCTGGCCAAGAAGTCCCTCTTCAAGCCGCCCTTGGGCTGGTGGTTCAAGGCCATCGGGGGCTATCCGGTGGACCGCAGCAAGCACAACAACCTGGTGGATGCCGTGGTCGCGATGTTCGATAGCGGCGAGATCAGCAAGATCGGGATCACACCCGAAGGCACGCGGCGCTACCAGCCGGAATGGAAAACGGGTTTCCACCGCATGGCCACCGGCGCCAAGGTGCCGATCATCCTGGCCACCTTCGATTACCCCAGGAAGCTCGTGATCCTCACCGCCCCTTTCCCGCTCACCGATGATCCCGAAGCGGATATCGTACGCATGAAGGATTGGTTCCGGCCGCATAAAGGGAAGAACCCGGAGGATGGGGTCCGGTAGAATGGTACGGTCCTTGGAAGCGCAGCACCCATGTCCATGACCCTTCGGAACCTTTTCCTGGTCCCCGCCCTTGCTTTGGTGACCCTATCCCAGGCCCAAACCCCGTTCCCTGCGCTGAGCGGAGAAACCGCTGAGGGGACCAGCGTGGAACTACCGAACACCAACGCGAATGGCTGGACGGTGGTGGGCATCGCCTATGGCAAGCAAGCCTCGCCAGTGCTGGAGGAATGGTACGAACCGGTGTACCTGCGCTTCGTGGCAAAGCACGGACTGATGGCCGGGGCGTACGATGCCGAGGTCTACTTCGTGCCCCTGTTCGTCGGGTTGAACAAGTCGGCCTATGAACCCAGCATGAAGAAATTCCGGAAGAGCGCCGACCCGGAGATCGTGGACCATGTGGTGTTCTCGAAGGACGAGGCGGAGACACTGATCGATCGCCTGGACATGAACGACAAGAGCATCCCGTACATCTTCGTAGTGGACAACGATGGCCGGATCGTGCATCGCACCCAAGGCGCATATAGCGAAGAGAAATTGGAAGCCATTGAAGAAGTGATGCTGAGGTGAGCGATCGCCATGGACCCTTCTCGTAGCACTGCAACACCAACACCTACATTTACGCCCCGTTAACAACTACCATGACCATGTTCTCGACCTTCGCACTCACCACCTTGATCGGACTTTCCTTGACGGCCTGTACCCCCGGTGCACCGAAGGAAGGGAACAGCGTGGTAGCCACTACGAACGCACAACCTGAACCTACTACCGTGGAGAATACGACAGATGGCATCTATGCCAAGATCAAGACGAACAAAGGAATGATCACCCTGAAACTGGAATACCAGAAGGCACCGATGACGGTGGCCAACTTCTGTGCCCTGGCCGAAGGGAAGATGAAGAACAAGGTGAAGGCCGAAGGCGTACCCTACTTCGATGGCATCAGCTTCCACCGCGTGATCCCTGATTTCATGATCCAGGGTGGCGACCCCACGGGCACCGGCAGCGGTGGACCGGGCTACGCGTTCACCGATGAGATCCACCCGGACCTGAAGCACGACCGTGCCGGTACCCTGAGCATGGCGAACGCCGGCCCGGCCACCAACGGCAGCCAGTTCTTCATCACCCACAAGGAGACCGCTTGGTTGGACGGCAAACACGCTGTGTTCGGGTATGTGACCGAAGGCCAGGACGTAGTGAACGCCATCGTGGGCGGCGATAAGATGGAAAGCGTCACGATCGAGCGCGTTGGCAAGGAAGCCAAGGCATGGGACTACATGAAGGTCCTTGCCGACAACCAGGCGAACTTCCGCGCGAAGTAACAGGGACGATCAGCGGCGACCGCCGCCGGACCTACCACGGCCACCGCCTTTGCGGTGGCCGTTGCTTTTTCGGCCATCCTTCACTTTGGCCTTCGGGTCGTAATGCGGTCCGCGGGGCATGCCTTCGGGGAGCGGCATCTTATTCACCTCGTAGCCGATCAAGGCTTCGATGCGGCCGAATTCCCGCATTTGCTTCTCGTTCACGAAGGTGATGGCCTGGCCTTTCTTCGAGGCACGGGCCGTGCGGCCTACACGGTGCACATAATCCTCGGGATCGCGCGGCACGTCGTAGTTGATCACCAGGTCGATGTCGTCGATGTCGATCCCGCGGCTCACCACATCGGTGGCCACCAGGATGCGCAGTCGCCGGTTACGGAAGGCCAGCATCACCTCCTCGCGTTCGCTCTGGTCCAGATCGCTGTGCATGCCGCGGGAATTGAAGCCCCGTTTCTGCAAGTGACGGTTCAGGTTCTTCACCTCGATCTTGCGCCCGGCGAAGATCACGATGCTGGTGGCCTCGTTGGTGTTCAGGATATGCTCCAGGATGTTGGCCTTCTGCATATCGAAGATCACGTAGGCCTGCTGGTCGACACCCGCTGCGGGCTTGCTCAACGCAATGGATACCTCCATCGGGTCGTGCAGGATCTGCTTGGTCAACTCGCGGATGGCGGGCGGCATCGTAGCACTGAACATCAGCGACTGCCGGTCCTTCGGAAGGAAGCCGATGATCTTCCTGATGTCGTCCACGAAACCCATGTCCATCATCCGGTCGGCTTCGTCCATGATGAAGAGGTCCAGACCCTTCAGCGGTACATAGCCCAGGTTCAGGTGGCTCAGGAGCTTGCCCGGCGTGGCCACGACCACTTCCACACCGCCCACGAGGGCGGCCTTCTGCTGGTCGAAGGTGCTGCCATCGCTTCCACCGTACAGTGGGATGGACGTGATGGGGGTGAAGTACGCGATGGCCTGCAGCTGTTGATCGATCTGCAACGCCAGCTCGCGCGTCGGCACGAGGATCAAGCCCCGGATGGAGCCATCCACCTTGGGGCGGTAACTGGTGATGATGTCGATCAAGGGCAGCAGGAATGCTGCTGTTTTCCCGGTGCCCGTTTGCGCGCAAGCGATCAGGTCACGACCGTCCAACACGGAAGGGATGGCCTGTTGCTGGATCGGCGTGGGCTTCGTGATGTTCATGGCATCGAGACCCTGCAACAGGTCATCGCTGATGCCCAACGAACGGAAATCGGGAGCGGAGGTATCGGTCAATTCGGACACACGGAGGGGTTTCGGAGCGCGAAGATAGGCCACCGGGCCTGCGGCCTCAGGACGCCACGCGCAAGGTTGCCGGCTCCGGAACGAATGTGAGGGAAACGGTGGTGCCTTCGCCTTTCAGGAAGCGCACCTCACCGTTCAGTTGTTCGGCCAGCATCTGCACCAGTTCCAACCCGAAGGATGGTGCGCGCCCACCCGCCCGACGTTCGTCCAACCCCACACCGTTGTCACTGAACAACAATTCGTAACCGTTGCCCGCCGGACGGACCACGATGCTGATGCGACCGCTTTCCATGCCCGGAAAGGCGTATTTAACGCTGTTCGTGAACAGCTCGTTCACAACCAGGGTCAAGGGCATCAAGGTCTCGGTGCCGAAGGGGACCACCGGCGCTTCCACGTGTACGGAGATCCGATCATGACAACCGTGAGCCACCAGAATGTTCCGGACCAAACTGCTCAAATGGTCCTGCAGATTCCCTGCGGACTGACCTCCGGAACGGTAGATACGTTCATGCACCATTGCCATGGAACGGATACGCCCTTGGGCCTCCTTCAGCATGCGGTGCACCATGGGGTCCTCCGACCCGACGCCTTGGATATGTAACAGGCTATCCACCACTTGCAGGTTGTTCTTCACCCGATGATGGATCTCCTTGATCATCATCTCCTTTTCCTCTTCGCTCAACAAGGTCTCGGCCAATCGCATGTTCTGTCGCTGCAGCTCCAGGTTCTTTCCGTGGATCTCCTCGTTCTGTCGGCGTATCACTTCGTTCTTCAAGCCCATTCGGCGTACCATCCGCCAAGCGTAACGGCTGGTGAACACCAGGGCCAGGGTCAGGGCCACGAGCACGAACAGGATCCCTACCAACCAACGATTGCTCAGGCGTTGTCCGGAAATGAGTTCGGCGCGGCGAGCATTCTCCTCTCGAAGGTCAGCGTTGTCCTTTTCCTTTCGATCCAATTGATAGCTCATGCGCAAGCGAGCGTCTTGCGCCGATACTTGTGACGAATGGACGCTGTCGCGCTGTTGCTCCAGGCGTTCCAGCTCCAACAAGGCCTCTTTCCATTGACCCTTGGAGCGTGTCAGTTGGTAGCGGAGCTGGGAACAACGCTCGTGGATCGGCCATGCATCCCCCGGTTCCACAATGGACATTACCGTGTGCAGTTCCCGCTCGGCGTCCGGTACCAGGCCAATGCCCGTATGGATCGCGCACAAGGCCATATGCAGGTCCATGCGCTCTGATCGTTCGCCGGTCCCGTCCAACTCCCGCGCTGCACTCGTGACATAGGGAAGGGCGTCATGGAAATTCTTCTGGGCGATCAAACTTTCCCCGATCAGTAACCGCAGGCGTGCCTCTTCCGCGCGATCACCGGATCCTTGGGCCCGTTGAATGGCACCTCCAGCGGCGCGAAGGACCTCGTTCGACCGACCCGATCGCATCAATACTTCAAGCAGTGCCCGGTGGGCCGCCGACACCACCTTGGTGTTCTGCGTGGGGATCACAAGGGCCAGGGCATTGCGGGCCTCCTCAACGGCCTTGTCCGACATTCCGTTCAATAGATAGGCCTCCGAAAGGCTTCGAAGGTCCGCCGCCATCAGCAAGGGGTCTCCCATGGCGGTGGACAGGTCCAGCGCCCGCAGTGATGAGCGCAGGGCCTCCGAGTGCAGGCCCAAATGCAGGTCCGCATCCGCCATGGCGCGCAAAGCAAGCCGTTCCAAAGCGGGCTCTCCGGCGACCTCGGCACGTTCCAGCGCTTCGGTCGCATCGGCATGACCTTTCACCGGGTCCTGTTGGACCATCGTTGGAGCTGCCGACACGGTGTCGTGTGCGATGGAGGTGCGATCGTTCTTCGCAAGAGCGTTACCAGGGCCATCTTCCAGCGTGCTTGCATGTAGCTTGGGCACAAGGAACAGGGCCAACGCCACGGGGAGAGCAACGCGGACGGGGATCTTCATCATAGTGGGTGCGTTATACGCGGGGGACCGGGAAGGGTTGCAGTGGCCAGCACCTATGTTTGGGGCATGCGCGTCGCAGTTGAAGTCTGTGTTACCTCCGTGGAAGAAGCCGCAATGGCGGATGCACTCGGGGTCGATTCCGTGGAGGTGTGCAGTTGGCTAGGATGCGGGGGCATTACACCCAGCTCCGGTCTTGTGGATGCCATTCGCAATGCGATCGGAATTCCGGCCCGGGTGCTGGTGCGGCCCACACCTGGTGGATTCATTTATTCCAAAGCCGAAAGCGCCGTGCTTCTAACGGATGCGGAAGTGTTCGGCGGTGGTGCCTTGGGTCTGGTGACCGGAGCCTTGGATGGGAACCATGATCTGCACGTTCCCATCATGAGCGCTGTGCAACGCTTGGCACCCGAGAGCGAGATCACCTTCCATCGCGCGATCGACCGCTCAAGGGATCCCCTAAGGGTCATGGACCTTTGCCTTGAACTGGGCATCGATCGGATATTGGCCTCTGGAGGTAGCACGCTGGCCATTGATGGGGCTGGAACGCTCCGTGCGCTCGTGGACCGGGCGAGCGGGGCTTGCCTGATCGCGGCCGCCGGTGGAGTGAATGCAGCGAACGTCGTTGAACTGGTGGAACGGACGGGCGTTCCGGAGGTGCACTTTTCGGCCCAGCGGAGCGTGTTGGGACGGCAGGAGGATGTATCCCTGAGTTCTTCATACGACGCCGTGGGATCTCTCACGGAACCGGACCCGTCGAAAGTGGAGGAGGTGCTGAACGCCCTAGTGAAAGCAGGACTGCGATGAAATGGATCTGGACCTACGCTACGTCGATCTTCTTGATCCCAGGTCATGCCCAAGAGATGGAGTTGGCGCTGCAGGACGGCTGGCGTTTCCGCGAAGTCGGCACCAGTGAATGGCGCGCGGCGGAGGTTCCGGGTGTGGTCCATACCGACCTGATGCGGCACGGGCTCATTGCCGACCCCTACCACGGTAACGCCATCGACAGTGTCCAGTGGGTCGAGGAGCGCGATTGGGAATACGCGTGCACCTTGTTCGCGGACTCCTCGATCCTGCAACGCGAGCATGTGGAATTGGTGTTCCGAGGTCTCGACACGTTCGCTGAGGTCCGTTTGAACGACTCGTTGCTAGGTCAGGCGGACAACATGTTCCGGACCTGGACCTGGCCCATCGAGAGGCGATTGCGGCCGGGGGAGAACCGCTTGACCGTCATCTTCCGCAGTGTGACCAAGCAAGGGGCCGAGCGGAGAGCGGCCTTCGGGTTCCAACTTCCGCATGACAGCGACCCCAGCGGTGTAAGCCCCTATGTGCGCAAGGCCGCGTACCAATTCGGTTGGGACTTCTGCCCCCGGATGGTCACCAGTGGGATATGGCAGGACGTGGTCCTCCGCGTTTGGGATGAAGCGAGGATCGAAGCAATCTCCGTGGTACAGGATCATTCGGAAGGTTCCGTGTTCCTCAATATCCGGTCCGACCTGGTCGGGTGTTTGCCACGTGATGCAAGGATCCGGATCGTGGTGGGTGATCAGGTTTACGAGGAACGTGTTCCGACCGCTGACCCGTGCCCTGCGGAATGGGTTGCTGGGATCAGGCTTCAAGGACCCGAGCTCTGGTGGCCGAATGGTCAAGGGGAACAGCATACGATCCTTGTACGCGTGGAATTGATCGGGGACCATGGGGCGATCAGTAGGAAAGAGGCGCGGATCGGGCTTCGTTCCATCCAGTTGGACCAACGAGAGGACAGCGTCGGCCAAGCGTTCACTTTCGTGGTCAATGGTGAACCGACCTTCATGAAGGGCTGCAACCTGGTACCACCGCATCTGCTCTTGCCGTTGGCGGGGGACAGCGCATGGGTGGCATTGGTCAGGGAGATGCGAAGGGCCCACATGAACATGGTCCGTATCTGGGCGGGAGGTGTCTATCCGCCGGAAGCTTTCTTCGATGCCTGCGACATGGCGGGGATACTGGTATGGCAGGATCTCATGTTCGCTAGCATCCCCGGGGCGGACAGCGCGTTCACGAGCAATGTACGCGGCGAGATCAAGGACCAGGTCCGACGTATCGCCCTTCATCCCTCACTTGCGCTCTGGTGCGGCAACAACGAGCTGCATGTGGCATGGAGGAATTGGGGTTGGCAGGATCGTTATGGGATCCACGGAACGGATTCGACCCGGATCGAGAAGATGATGACGGACTTCTTCGAAGGGGAACTTCCCAAGTGTATCGCCGGATATGACGCACGAACCCCGTACACACCCACTTCGGCGTTGAGCAACTGGGGTAACGAACGGGGACTTCGTTATGGTGACCTTCATTACTGGGGTGTATGGCATGCGGATAGCACCTTCGTGTCCTTCACGAACAATGTCGGTCGATTCATGAGCGAATATGGATTCCAGAGCTACCCGGATAGCATCACCTTGGCGGAACATTTCCATCCGGAAGAGTTGTATCCGGGGTCACCGACCTTGGCGGGTATGCAACGCAGTTACCGCACCGACCGACCGATACGGGATGCCATTCAACGGGAATTGGGCATATCGCCGAACACCTTGGGGGAGTTCGTTCAGGCAAGCCAAGTTGTGCAAGCACGAGCCTATGAGGCTGCGATACTTGCACACCGGAACGCCAGGCCGCATTGCATGGGTACGTTGCTATGGCAACTGAACGATTGTTGGCCTGGTCCGAGTTGGAGCATCATCGACTTCGAAGGGCGCCGGAAAAGGGCATATCACGTCGTGCAGAAAGGGTTCGAAGCGGATTAGAAGGCCGGACCTGTGTCGTTCAGTTCGTACATGCTTAATTTTCAAGCGGTTCTGTTGTAGATGATACATCCCCGATCCAGCAAGGGGGATCGCTATCTTTAGCCACCGAACCGGATACGCTAAAACCGATCACATGACACGAATTGGACGATTGATAGGAGCAGCCCTCCTGAGTACGCTATTCCTCGGCCCTTGGGTCGGGGCCCAGGGCCAAGGGGATTGCCTGAATGAAACCCTTTACCCCGCCGCCGCGATCACGCCGAACAGTATGGGAATGGTGACCACCATTTCTGATATCAGCTACGAGGAGGAATACTCGCAGATCACTGGCATCCTGGCCGGGGCATCATACGAATTCACGTTGGAGTCCGGTGGGTATATCACGGTCCGTGAAGGCAGCTTTGACGGACCGGTGATCGGACAGGGGAGCGCGAACGTGACCGTGACCACCACGACCACGGATGACATTTTTCCCCATTGGAACACGAACGAGGATTGCGGAACGGCAAGCAATGGGTTCACTACCACCGTGCAATTGCTCCTGGATTGCGAACACCCCACTGCCACCTACACGTTTACCGAGGACTGTGACCTCGGTGCGTACTACATCGATCTGGACATCACCTCCACTGGTGATGGCGCCACGGTGGATGTGATCGTTGAGCAGTTCGGCACACCCACCGTTACCGAGGACGTCGGGCTCGGAGTGATCCAGTTCGGTCCTTTCTTCCCCGGCGACGATCCGATCGTGACCGTTGCACATGAGTCGGACCCCTTGTGCAACTTGCCTTTAGGCTTGTTGGTGCCTTTCAGCGGATGCCCGATCACGGTGTTCTGCAATGGCCCGGCACTTCAGCAACAATACTGCTATGGCAATAACGAAGTGCGTAGTTGGTTGTACGTTGGAACGGGTGCTGGAACGATGCGTTTGTCGTTCACCGCTGGAGGGATCCAGGGCGCTTTCGGTGATAGCCTGCGCATCTACGATGGTACGGATGCCACCGGAACCTTGTTGTACGAGCATCTTGGCACGGGCACTACAGATCTTACTGGCGTTGTCGTGAACGGTACGAGCGGCTCCATGTACATGACCATGGTCTCGAATGCCACCACCAGTTGCGCTGATGGCGGTTTCAACATCAACGAGTGGTTCTGGGAGGTGGGTTGTGGCGATTGCACACAACCTGAAGGTACCGCTGCATTGGTGACCGATTGCGCGACGGAGACCTTCACGGTGGAGGTGGACATCACCTCGCTCGGTGATGCCGCCGCAGCCACGATCAACTATTCGGTGAATGGAGGCGACCCCCAGCAATTGGCAAATTTGGGTCTGGGCGTTACCACTGTTGGGCCGTTTCCGCACGGCGATGTGGTCGATCTGGTCCTGCAACACGGCACCAACGCGTTCTGCGAGGTCGACCTCGGCTCGTTCGCTGACCCCGGTGACTGTCCGAACCTGATCAATTGCGGAGCTCCAGCCGAGATCCTCGAATACTGCTATACAGCGAGTGATTCTCGTTCATGGCTGTACGAGGCCGTTGGTGCTGGTACCATGCGGCTCCGATTCCTGCGCGGAACGATCGAAAGCAACACTTTCGATGACCTCCGGATCTATGATGGTGCGGATAATACCGCCCCCTTGCTTTTCGAGCATTCCAACGCGACGACCTGGAACTTGGGTCCCGTGGGAAGTGCCGTTGTCAGTACAGTGAACCTCTTCTATGCCGTGGAGGTGTTCGCTTCCGGTACGAACCTCTATATGGAGATGTCCTCCGACGGGTCGGTCCAGTGCGAGGGTAGCACCACCTATGACTCGTGGGAGTGGGAGGTGGTTTGTTTGGATTGCACACTTCCGCAGGCTTCGGTAAGCGTGGTGGATGATTGCCCGAACAACCAGTTCAGTATTCCAGTGGTGGTCGCCAGCACCGGCGATGGAGCCATCGTGAACATCACTTACACGGTGAACGGTGGGGATCCGCAGACCGTGGTCGATGTTGGAGTGGGAACTGCCGATCTGGGACCTTTTACAGTGGGCGATGTCGTGAATGTGACCGTTGAACACGAAGACAACCCGCTATGCAACCTGGCCTTCGGTGACTTGACCGACACAGGTGAGTGCCCGACCTTGGTGGTATGTGGTGAGATAGGTCTTGAGGAGACCTACTGCTATGTGGCCAACGATGCCCAGGATTGGCGCTACCAAGCCAGTGGATCGGGTACGATGCGCCTGCGTTTCCTTCGCGGTACCATCGAAAGCAATACGTTCGATGATCTCCGGATCTACGATGGCCCGGACAATACCGCGCCGTTGCTGTTCGAGCACAACAACGCAGCAACGTGGAATCTCGGGCCGGTCGGAAGTGCCGTTGCGAGCACTGTGAACCTCTTCTATGCCGTTGAGGTGTTCGCATCGGGAACCGATCTGTATATGGAGATGACCTCGGACGGATCGGTCCAGTGCAATGGAAATACCGATTACGATTCCTGGGAGTGGGAAGTCGTTTGTTTGGATTGCACGTTGCCACAGGTGTCATATACGGTGGTGGACGATTGCGAGAACGATCAGTTCAGCATACCGGTCACCATCAGCACAACGGGCGATGGGTCGATCGTGAACATCGTGTACACGGTGAACGGTGGGGATCCTCAGACCGTGGTCGATGTTGGTGTCGGGACGGCGGATCTCGGTCCATTCGCGCTGAACGATACCGTGAACGTGACCGTGGAGCATGAAAGCAATTTCCTCTGCAACCGTGAGTTCGGTAACATCACCGATACGGGCACCTGTCCTGATCTCGTCGACTGCGGAACTGAGGTGTCCGGGGCATTGTGCTACAACAACAACGCGGATCGCCGGTACTACTACCGTGGTACGGGTACCTTCCCCTTGGCGGTATTCTTCGACGCTGGTCTGTTGTACGCCGGTGACTCGCTCATCGTCTATGACGGTGGCGATATCACGGCTCCTCGTCTCTATGCTGGGACCAACGTGAACGTCACAAGTCTGTTCCGGAATACCACGAACGCGGAGCACCGCCTCACGATCCAAGTGAAGTCGAACGGATTCACGTCCTGCGTGGATGGCTTCGAGCCCGAAGCGCTCGAATGGCGCATTTCCTGCTTGGATTGTGTTCCGGCCACGGCCACGTTCAACTACGTTCAGGACTGTGCGAACTTCCAGTACTTCATCGACGTCGCGATCACCGATC
>JAGQVV010000051.1 GCA_020437805.1 Flavobacteriales bacterium | reverse complement strand
GTGAAGTTGAGGAACGGACCTGGAATTTCCAAATCCACGGCTTGCCACTGGTATGGGGCGCGGGTACCAAGCTATCCGGGCGGGATCCGCTCGCGAGGTATGGAAGGTTGCCGCCCCCCCAAAGCGAAACACCCCGGCCACAAGGGGTCGGGGTGTTCGCTGTCCGAAGAGGTCGCAGTATCCCCCGCTCGTGGGGATGCGCGGTGGGTTCATGCTGGCTTCAAAGTGGGTAGCCTGATCGAAGGCCAGAACGCCGACCCCGGCGCCAACTACGAGATCGGGCTGGAAGTGAAGTGTAATGATTATGGGTATGAAGCGCCAGCGAACTATCTGGATGTGGCGTTGCTGGGTGGTGATGTGACCATTCGTGCCAAGCAAGGTGAAGTAATGCTTCTACCCACTGATTACACCAACCCTGCTGGCAATCGATTCAGTAACGACCATGACGGTACCGGGGATCCCGAAGAAGATTGGTACATCGAAAGCGCGAACCTGATGGAATACTTCTTCCACACCCCAGTGGGTAGTAATAGGACCAAACCGGTGTACAGTAACCCCAGCGCAATAGTTCTGCAAAGTACAATTGGGGCGTGGCCCGATAAGGAAATAGCCTGTCCAGTTCGCTTGAGTAAAGGAGGAATACGCTTGGAAAAGAAACTTATTTCGTTGAATGAGGCAGAGGCGGAAGATGATGCTAAAGAGGCCTACGATGCTGCCAAGGACGATGGGGAAACCTATACCCTGGAAACTTATGCTTGGGACCCCACGAAGAATAGCACACAGGTAAAGAACGCCTTGCTCAGCGTGGCACCGAAAGTGAGTGAAGCGGTGTGGAAGGCGGCATTCGAACGCGACCCGGCCATGAGCGACTGGCACCTGACCCAAGCCCTCGTGGGGAATAGTCCATTGCAAGCCGGGACGCTGGCCTTGGTCAAGGAAAGTGGCTTGAGCCCATTCTATCGGGACATTATCGAATCCGCTCAAAGTGGCGACATCAATTTGTTGACCTTGCTGGAAAGCGAGATCGCCACGCATGCAGGACTGAAAGGTGAGGCCTTGAGCGACCTCGGGCGTTTGAGCTGGTTGGACAGCACGGACGTCTCGAACTCGATCGACTCCTTGCTTATTTGGCACGAACAATTGCCTTCCAGCACGAATGCGTTGACGAAAGCCGGGATCTATACAGCGAAAGGCGATCATACTTCCTTGCAGGGATTGGCCGAGGCCGAAGTGCTTTCCGGTAATGATCCGGAATTCTATGGCTTGGTCAAGGACTATGCGGAGGCCATGTCGGCAACAGGCTGGGAAAACGTGGACGAGAGCTTGGTTGACCAGCTTCAAGTTCTTGCGGATCAACGAATGACGGCTGGCTCAGCCGCCGCACAAGCATGGTTGAGCGCTTTGAACAATTCCCGATCGGAGGAGGTGATCCTATTGCCCACAAGTATGAAAGCAAGGAACGCGCTGGTATTGGAAGAACGCGGTACGTTTGAAACGCCAACTGTTACTCCGATCCTGCAAGCCTATCCGAACCCGAGTTCTGGCCCAGTATACTTGGTCCTGGATCTACCGACGGAAGCTGAACATATTACGCTCAGTTACTTGGATGCTCTTGGGCGAACGGTCTACACCACCAATGTGAAGTCCGGCACCAGCATTGAGGAAGTACAAACCGCTGGTTGGCCGAATGGAATCTATAACGCCGTGCTGCAGTGGGATAACGCGATGCAACAAACCGTTCGCTTTTCGCTTCAACGCTGAGCTTGAACCATGCGGGTCGTTCTGGTCATTCTCCTTTTCGTAGAAAGCGCTGCCAGCCTTGCGCAAGGCTGGCAGCGCCGTTACGATATGCGGGGTGAGGGTTGGTACCAGAATGGAGCGGGTATCGAGAATGCGTTTGAGGGGTACATGCTCTTCACGAAAAGCGACGAAGAAGAAAAGGTCGCTCCGGGTACGACCGCATATTTCTCTACTGTTTTCCTCACGCGGATCTCATTATTGGGCGACACCATCTCCCAACGCAGGCATATACTACCCAACCACGCTCTCTTCCCTGGTTGGGCGAATTGCTGCGATACTGTTGGCGACGAAGGGTATATCCTTGGTGGTAGCAGCCAGTCATTCGAACAAGAGCATAGGGTTCACCTGATGCGCTTCGACCGCGATGGAGACACCTTATGGACGAGACGCTTCGGAAGCGCCGGCCACTATTGGATCGGCAGGCAGGTGAAGCATACGCGCGATGGAGGCTTCTTGATCGTGGGGGATACAGATGGTTCGGGAGGGGATGATGGCTTTGCCCTGAAGACGGATGCGGACGGGAACGAGCAGTGGCGGCAAGTTTATGGTGGCAGTTGGCTGGATTACTTCATAGCATCCGACGCCGCTGTGGATGGGTACATACTTGGTGGTGTGAAATTCTTGTCCACGGACAACTCCCAATTCTGGGTACAACGCATCGACCTCTTGGGCGCGGTTCGGTGGTCGCAGGTATGGGGTGGTCCGTTCGAAGAAGCGAGCGCTCATTTGATAGCCACAAGAGATGGAAATTGTGTGGTCGCCAGTGCATGGGGCTACGCGTTGGACTTTCTCAGCACCAAGCCCTATCTCGCCAAGTTGGACAGCAGTGATGGCACCATTATCTGGGACCGAGAATACGGCCCAGCCACCTACAGCACATCATTCTTCGCCGTAAAGGAGAACCCGGACAACGACCTGATCGCCTGCGGTGTTAGCTACTACACCGGCCAGCAAGGCTTGCTGCTACGTACCACCGCCGAGGGCGACAGCCTGTGGATGCGTAGCTACTTCTACCAGGACGCTGTGATCCAAGAAGGCCAAGGGCGCTTTTACGATGTACTGCCCACGGCCGATGGCGGCTTTATTGCCACCGGCGCGGCCTACAACCCGCGCAACATGGGCTACCCCGCAGGTTACAGCCAAGACACTTGGGTGGTTAAGGTGGATGGCGACGGCTGCTTGGTGCCCGGCTGCTGCAGCGTGGGCATTGCCGAGCAGGCCACGAACTTGTTGGATGCCCTGCGCATTTGGCCCAACCCGGTGCAAGCCGGTGGGCTAATGAACATCGAGTTGGACTTGCCGCCTACGGTGCAAGGCAAGCCGCTGCAGCTAAGCGTGGTGGATGCAGGCGGTAAGGTGGTGCATGTGGAGCAGGTCATTGGAGCGGGTCCATTCGCTTTGGCGCTTTCGCACTTGGGTACTGGTTTGTACTATATGCATGTGCAAAGCGGAAGCACGTGGTATACGGGCGGAAAGCTGCTTGTGGAGTAGCGTAGACCAACGCACGCTGTCTGGCAACGCCCCCACCGACAAGTCTTCGACCATTGACCCGTCCGAGACCGTTGCCCGCCCCCCTAGTACCTCCCCGCCCTTACCAACAGGTCGATCATTTCATGGCGGTTGCGGCAGCCGGTACGAACGCGTATGGCCTTGCGATAGTCTTCGACAACACTCACTTTGATGGCCATGCGCTCGGCTATATCAGCATACGTGGGGAAGGGCACACGTGCATGGAGCAGCAGGAATTCCAGCATGCGCGGCGCAAGTTTCTCCAATAGGGCATGGGGGTTCTTGTTCTCCTCCTCTTCTTTCCACGCCCTGTGCAGGGCCTTGCTGATGTGTTCGTTGTAGTAGAAGCCATTGCGCTGCACGGTCTCGGCGGCGCGGTGCACCTCTTCTTGTGTGGCACTCTTGCTCAGGTAGCCGCGCGCCCCGGCCTGTATGGCGCTTTGCACCAAGTGGGGGCTGGTATCGGGGCTGTAGGCAACTACAAGCGTGCGCGGCTGGTTGCGCTTGATCCAGCGGATGGTTTCCACGCCGTTGCGCACCGGCATGTGCATGTTCACGAAGGCCATGTGGATGTGGCCCACCTCGGCACAGGCCTTTTCGTAGGCCAGCCCATGTTCCGCTTGTAGCACCACTTGGCCGTGCGGCCATGCGTTAAGGATGCTGCCAAGACCTTGGCGCACCATGTAGTGTTCATCCACTACGGCAAGGCGGAGAGGGGTTGTTGCCAAGGGCTATGGATCAAGGCCGCGAAAATATCCGTCGGCGGCATATGTGGAATACGGGCTGCACCGTAGTGCAGCAGGGTCGCCGGATCCGTGGACCGCGTGGAATGGTGCAGTGATCCAAAGGCCCCCTGTGGAGTGCGCAGCATACCGGTGATGATGGAACAATGCAAGAACGCGGATGAACGTGAACAGCGCCCAAGGTATTTCCGTTCATCCACGTCCATTCCCCGGTTCAACCGGCCATCCGATCATTCGGTCTGGGCCTGTGTGGGCCAAAACGTTCCATCCCTTACATTGGTCCTACGCACACCAAACCCAGCACCATGATCCGGACCGCTACCCTGCTCCTTACCCTCCCCCTTGTTGGTATGCTCCACGCCGCCAGCGGCGGGCCCGATGCGTACGGCTACACCTGGAAGGACAGCAACGAGCCCGACGGGCCGGTGTATGATTGGGTGGACATTACACAGACCGGCCAATTGGTGATCGGCCTGGGCGATGACAATGTGGTAGGGCCCATTACCATGATCACGGACCACCCCTTCTATTGGTACGGCCGCAAGAACGTGTGGATCGGGAGCAACGGCTATATCGCCTTCAACGATGGCAACATCGCCAGCCCCTTCCCCATCATACCAACGGCCGGCGGGGTCAACGATTACATCGCTGCCATGACGGCGGACCTGAACTTCGCGGGGGTGGACAACCCCGGGCGCTGTTTCATTCTGGATGAGGAGTACCGCACGATCATTTCCTACATCACGGTGCCCTTCTGGAACAGCGCACCGCCCAGCTACGCGGGCAGCAACACCTTCCAGATCATCCTGGACAAGCTGGACAGCACCATCACCATCCAGTACCAGAACCAAACGGGCCTTACCAACAACAACGACCTGCTGATCGGCATAGAGAGCGTGGCCGGCAGCATAGGCCTGCAGCACAGCGCGGACATCTACCCTACGGTGGACCACGCGATCCGCTTCTACATGCCCACGGAAACGGA
>JAGQVV010000335.1 GCA_020437805.1 Flavobacteriales bacterium | reverse complement strand
ACAACATCTGCGCGAGCCTGGATGTTGCCGGGGCGACCTTCAATGTGAGCGCTTGTGATGATGATTGTTTGGCCGATGCTGGTAGCATGGGTCCAAGTGATTTCGTCGTCTGCCGCTTCGGTGGTATTGCAACATTGAATGGTGTTCCCGCTGGCAATGCAGTTGTGCCCGCTGGTTATGAGACACTCTACGTGTTGACCCGTGGCTTCAACTTGGTCATCCGTGATGTTTCCAGCACTCCGCAGTTCAATGTCCCGCAGCTCGGATTGTATCGGATCCACACCTTGGTCTACGACCCAAGCACTTTGGACCTGAGCATTGTGGTGCCGGGCCAGACCACTGGTTTCGATGTGAACGCGCTGCTCGAACAAGGCGGTGGTGAGATATGCGCCAGCCTTGATGTGCAAGGAGCTCCCTTCATTGTTGTCGGTCCTGTGCTATGCGGCATTTTCGGGAACTTCAACAATGGCATGGCTCCGGAAAGCATTGAGGAGTTCATCTCCCTGACCAGTGCTGCGGGCATGAATGCTGCAACCGAGGAAAGTCTGGTAAGGCTTATCGAGGAGGATGCTCCAGTGAGTGTTGTGTCCGTGTTTCCGAATCCAAGCAAGGATATCTTGAACTTGGAACTCATGGTCCATATTGAGACGGACCTGGAGGTCAGCATTTTGAACACGCTCGGTCAAGTAGCAAGCCCGGGCACTTCGCTGAATGTTGGCCAAGGCCCCAACAGGTCAACATTGGATGTATCAGCGTTGCCAGCAGGAACTTACCTCCTGCGCATCATGGCAATGGACAGGGTATCATCGCATCGGTTCACGAAGGTGGACTGATAGTGGAGGTGCGATGAAGGCGCGGCCCGGGAGTCCCGTTCAGGGAGACCCGGGCCGTGTCCTTTTCCTACCCCCCGCAGTTCTGCGCCTTCTTGCAGTTCCATGACCAAATCCTTCGGTTATCGGGGTTCTGTCATTGAAAGACCCGCCTAACCATAGTTGCTTTGCGCCCTACAACAGATGATCATGAAACTCACTACGCTCTCCCTTACCGTTCTATTGACCTCGGCGACGTTCGCGCAAACCAGTGTCACGGTCACCACATCAGCCGCGAACGCTTCGCAGACGTACTACAGCCTCTTGAACGGGGTCCAGGCCACGGCCGCACTCGACTCATGGGACCTGGCTTTCGAGATCAGTGGGTTCACGTCATCGATCCAGGTGAACACCGCAAAAGGGCTCTCCGTGTTCGAGACCCCTTTTGCTATCTCGGAGTGGTCCAGTGTCAACAGCCCTGATGAGGACAACTGGACCCGCTTGCTCAACTCGGAGACCTATTGGTCCGCCGGAGCGTTGACCCATGGGAACGATCTGGACCAACCTGATGGGTTCAACGTGGGTTGGGGCACGTACAACATGATCACCCATACCATCATGGGTACCAAGATCTACGTGATCAAGACCGCTGGTGGATCCTATCGGAAGCTTCGTATCAATTCGCTCGCCAGCGGAAGCTATTCCTTCACTTTCGCGGATCTCGATGGATCGAACGAACAGACCTCCACGTTGGTGAAGTCAGCGTTCTCCGGGAAGAACCATGGCTACTTCAGTTTTGAGGGGAACACCGTGCTGGACCTGGAGCCGCCAACGGCGTCATGGGACCTGGTCTTCACGAAGTATACTTCTATCATCAATGCGCCCGCACCAACGGCCTATGCGGTGGCGGGAGTTCTGCAGAACAAGAATGTCTCGGCCATGCAGATCGATGGTGTGGACACGAGTGTGGCGGATTGGACCTCGGCGGCCTTTGATACCTCCATGAACATCATCGGTTACGACTGGAAGAACTACAATATGGGGTCCTCCATGTATGAGTACGCTGATGATCGTACCTATTTCATTCTTGATCGTACGGGGAACATCTGGAAGCTGATCTTCACCGAATATGGTGGCGGATCGAACGGCGACATGACCTTCACCCAGGAACTCG
>JAGQVV010000334.1 GCA_020437805.1 Flavobacteriales bacterium | reverse complement strand
CTTCCCCGTCTTCATGGAGCGCAGCGAAGTGCGAGAGGGTGTGGAAGCGGCCTTGATCGAACAGGGAATTGTTCCCCGCAGGTATTTCTATCCTTCGTTGAACCGGCTGCCATACGTGAAGAACGTTCCTATGCCGGTCTCCGAACATAAGGCGGCTACCGCACTGAGCCTACCTTTCTATCCAGGCTTACCCGCCGAGGTCGTCGAGCGGATAGCAGCCACGCTGAAGCGGCACATTGGTTGAGGTCACTTCGGGTTTCCAGTTGGACGCTTTAGTTGCGCTTGCCCAACATGTAAAGCACCTGACCTTTCCAGAACTCTAGGTGCAGTTCGCCATTCAGGTAATCCACATGGAACCGACGTACGATCTCGAAGCCGGATCGTTCGAGGATCGGGTCCAATTCGAACGGACCGTGTATGTAAACCTTGGTCTCTGAGTTAGACTGCGCAATGGGGTACCATCCTCGACCATCGCGCATCCTTGCATCGGCTTCCACGTTACGCATCACATTCTCCAAGCCGTATTCCTGTATGTTATAGCGATTGTTCACATCCACGAACGCCAAGCCCCCCGGCCGGACGCTGCGGGCGATCCGCCGCACCGCTTCATCCCGTTGCTCCAGATCGGGCAGGTGCCCAAGTACGTTCCACAGGCAGGTCACCACGTCGAATCGATCGTCAAGATCAAGTTCGGTGATCGATCCTTGTATGATCGCGGTCTTCAGGTCCGAAGGCACCTTGTCCAACAGCTCAGCGCTTTCATCGATCAACGTGCAGGTGCGGGCCTGCAAGCCTTGGGCGATCACATGGCTCCGTGCACCGTCCCCTGCCCCGATGTCCGCATAGTCCAACCTTTTGGGCGAGTTCGCCACGATCAATGCGTTCACTTGGTCCAGGAAGGGTTTTCGTTTGGCGGAGATCGCCGAGTAGTCTTGGGCGATGGAGTCGTAATAGTCCTTCGAGGAGTTCATGTATAGCCGAATTTGTTAAGGGTGTTTCCGGCAATGCTCCGGAAGGCATCAATGTCCTCACTCGTCAATTCCTGCAGGTATTTGTCCACGCTGGAGGCATCCGGTGCTTGCCGTAGTTTGGACTTCCATGCCAAGAAGGCCTGTGGCTCTTTGAACTCATCAAGCGGTGTTTTGTGGTATTCCAGCATGGCTTCCTCGAAATCCAAGCCAAGAAAGGCAAGCACGGTGGTCAAGGTTCCTTTCGGGTCCGCGAGCAGGTCCTCGAAGCGAATGCACCGGTACCGGTCGGTTCCAAGTCGTTCGCCGAGAGCAGCCAATGCTTCGTTGTTGGCGGACCAGATTGAAGCGATCTCGGTGATCTTGTCCGTGAGCTTTGGAGCGTACGTGGTGGTAAGTGCCTTCCCCGCCAATTCGCGGTAGGAGCAGGCCACGTCCAATCCGTTTCGCACCAGATGGAGCACGATCGCGTCCGGGAATGCAGCTTGGATGTGATCGAACTTCTCCACCCACAGCGAGTTCTTGTCACCCCAGAACATGGGGGACTTTTCAGGTGCATAGGCCAAGTAGATCCGTTGCACCAGTTCTTGGTAGTTCCGGGGTGGTGCTGCTTCAAGCTCGCTTTGCAAGCGATCCATGTCGAGTTCCCAGGTCTCGAACTTGGTGCTTGAAGCGATGTCACGCAGTATTTCGGTGAATCCGGCTGCCGGGGTCCACATGGCATACTTGTCATACCACCAGAGAAAGAAGTGCGATTCGGGCGGTATCACGATCTCGGAATGCCCATTCAACATCATCCGGAACAGGGAAGTCCCTGAGCGGTTGTTTCCAAGAATGAAGAGCGGGCGCATGCTTTTGTCCGACACAGTTCAAGTGCTGGGCGAAGGTATATTCAAGGCATAGAACCCTTGGTCGACTATTCGAGCCACCGGATAATGCCAGAGGTGGGTCGCTCGGCTACGCCAGCCCGAACTCCTTAGCCAGTTCGATCAGCCCGACCCTGTAATGAATGCACAGCTCATTCCGATATTCCTCGTTGAAAAGATGCTTTTGCCTGTGAATCAGCGACATGTTTGCAGGTGGCTGATCCGGCGCTGCAAGGTGGGTGAGGAATTCGTCTTCCGCCCGGCTTGGTCGGCGACCAGCGGTCGCGGGTAAGATCCCGACCGAAGCGACCAGGCTCCAGTTGAGGGCAGGTGCCTGGAGCATGGCATATTGGATACGGATCGCACCCGATAGGTTGCTGCGCGCGCCCTATACCGTGCGAAGCACGCCTGACAGGTTGCTGCGCATACCTGATGCCCAGATAGGTCAAGCCGTGATGTTCCATGCGGAGCGCAGCTGATGCGAGAGTCGGCCCATGTGCATCCATCGGTCGGTGTCGACCCCGTCAAGGTCCCATAGAACCGTCCGAAGGGTGTGTTCCGCAGGAACCGATAGTTTTGGCGCGGTGCCATGGTTCGGCCTCGGAACAAGCGACCCTTCCAAAGCTGGAACGCCACTGTCCATTTCGTATCTCCATTCAGGCCGTAAGCTCCAGCATGTTGATCACCAAGGACTTCGTGATGATCAACTTCCCGAAGACGGGAAGCACTTTCTGCCGTACAGTACTGAAGCATATCCATACCCCCACCAAGCGGCAGGAGTTCTGGGGGCGTTTCGGGCTGTGGCGACCCGAGTTGGAGGAGCTGAAGATGTTCCCGTACTACCATAACGAAGCGGCCTCCAAGGCCATCGGGCGGATATCCCAGCATGGTACATACCACCAGATCCCTGAGGCACACCGGCACAAAGTGGTCATGTCCGTGGTGAGGGATCCCATGGCCAAGGCGGTCTCCGATTTCGAGTTCCGGGACTGGGCGCGCCACCCTTTTCCGGATGCGGAATGGTGGAAGGAGCGATACCCGAACTTTCCGGACCTCTCCTTCGAGGAGTATATGGACAAGGTGATGCGGAAGGGCCAGGGCTTGGAGCAGCCTGAAGGCATGCGCACCCTGGTCGGGAACCAGACCTCGGAATTCATCCGCTTCTTCGCACGTGACCCGAAGAAGACCATGCTGTCACTGCGTGATGATACCGACCTGGCCAAGGACTACGACCTCCATTTCCCGAATATCCGGTTCCTCCATACGGAGGACCTGAGCAAGGAACTGCAGGAGTTCCTTTTGGAAATGGGTTACGCCCGGCCGCGTGTGGACGTGATACCCCGACTCCGCAAAGTGAATACCACCGAGCGTAAGCGCAAGACCTATTGGACCCCCGAGCTCCGGACCGCATTCCAACACAGTGAGCGTTTCTTCTACCAGCTGTTCCCGGAGTATCTGGACAACGAAGGAAGTAACGTGCCCGGGGCGGAGTGATCGCTTCCCCAACGTGGCGCTACCAAGGCGCTGGTCGGTGAGGTGCTCGCCTTGTGCGCTCCGCCCATCAATGCCCTATTTTCCCGACCTTCGCAGCC
>JAGQVV010000333.1 GCA_020437805.1 Flavobacteriales bacterium | reverse complement strand
GCCTTCGCGTTGTGCTTCAGGTCAAGGAATACGCCCTTTGTTGTGTGGGTCCAGTGGTGATCCTTCAGCGCATCGTGGGAGCGTTGAAGGCGGGCGGGTTCGCTGTAACAGTCCGCCGCCTGGAGGATGAACGTCCGGCTGTTGGGGTGGGCCATCTTCGCAATGATCCGCCACTTGTCGGCCAAGGGGATCCATTCAGTGATCGGGATGTAGGTTACCTCCACGCACCCGGCTTTCTTCAGGCGTTCACGGTACGGGGCAAGCCCCCCCTTTCCCAATGGGTTGTGCTGTTGGGTGGTCTCTTCGGCTATGATGAGTTCCCAAGGGGTTTGGGTGAACTGTCGGCACAGGCTTTCCAGCGCAAGCCAAGCGATGTCCTTGGCCCTCCATAATGGAAGAGCAACGGTGATCTCAGGGTTGGGCATGGAAGGAAGGTTTTGGGGTTGGCCGGGGTTGCTTTTTCACCAATGCCTTGAACACCTCCATACAGGCGTGAGCGTCACCCATGGCCGTGTGCTGCTGTTTGAGGGGTCGGCCCAACACCGCTTCGTGGGCCTCGAACAAGGTGGGGACCTTGCCTTTGATCAGGCTTTGGGTCAGGCGCATAGCGCAGGCGCTTGGGAAGTCCTTCCACCAATCGGCGATGTGCGGTTGGTACCGCTTCAGGGCGATGCGGATGATACGAGCGTCGAACGGTTCGTTGTAGGCCACGCGCATCTTCGCCTTTTCGCACAGGCCAAGGAACGCGGCCAATGCTTCGTGTTCGGGGACCCCGTGTTCGGTGGCGAATGCTTCGGTGATGCCGTGGATGCGGGACACCTCGGATGGGATGTTCCAGCCCATCGGTCGAATGACGGCGTGGTAGGTGTCAACAATGTTGAACTTGTCATCCACCAGGATAGCCGCTATTTCCACCAAGTGCGGTTGGTCCGGATGGTTGGACGGTTGGCCGTACTTGATCAGAGAGGTTGTCTCCGTGTCGAAAAAGAGGGTCATTTGTAGTTGGGCTTTCCGGTTGGGCGCGATGCGATGAAATGGGGCCGGATCGCATCGTATGGGGCGGCAATGGTGAACGCCGCCCCGTTCTCATCCTCAATGACCGTGAGCAGCGCGTCATCATCGAAGCCACGAACGCGCATGAGCATGATCGGTCGGAGGTCGATGCTGAATGGTAGCCATACCTCTTCCGGCTCCACCTTCACGCCAAGGTCCTCAAGGCGCTTGTCGTTGATGTCGTCGCACAGGATGTAGCCCGAAAACACCCCGTTGGTGACGGACCATGTGAGTTTCTGTTCCATGGATGGCTTTAGTTGATCTTACCACTTTCGAGCACTACGAAAGGCTCTTGATCAATCTCGAACGTGCAGATGTTCATTTCCTTCAGGGCGAACACCGCCATCTGTCGCAATGCAGGAACGAAGGCCACTTGACCGTCCTTCCCGATCATATCCTCCGGCTTCAGGGTGTATGTGTGACGGGCCTCTCCGGAGGGCGTGATCTTTGAACACGTCACCGTGATCTCGGCGGTACATGGGTTGGCTTGGAAGGAGACCTTAAGGCCACTTCCCAAAAGCTCAAGAACGGGGTCTAACTGTGATACTCTCATGCTTCAGGACACTTCTTGCACATACCAGGCACCTCGATCAATCCTTGTGCGTCATGGGCCACGTTGTTGTACATGCGGATCATGTTGTCGAATTCGGCCATGTCGATCTTGCACAGGCTCATGTGAAGCTCCACCGCCCGTTCGATGCTCACGTTGGCGATGTGACGGTAGGAACAGACCGACCAGAACAAGGCTCTGGCCTTCTCGCTCTTGCGGGAAAGGGCATCGGCTGGTGTCATAAGGCAACGATACCCAACACCCTCTTTGTTCGCGCTGACCGTCACGCCTATCGCGGTCTTTGAACCACCTTGAA
>JAGQVV010000332.1 GCA_020437805.1 Flavobacteriales bacterium | reverse complement strand
CGACCAAGAAGGGTCCAAATCAGCATCCATGCTCCGAGAACAGGTATTTTGAGCACTGCTCCAACATTCGTGGATAGTGCCCTCTCCGAAGGGGCCAGGTCGCTCAGGAACCCACCCTTCAGCGCTTTCCCTCGTACGCCTGCCCCAGTTCCACAGCTTGCAACAACATGTTCTCCATTGCTGCACGCTCCAGATCGGTCAGTTCCCGCGTGATGGTGTGCTTCGCACCTTTCAATGTCAAGGTCACGCCGGGCTCGTCGATGATGGCGTCTATCGCTTTCATCTCGTTCTCATCGGGGGGTGCATCGTACCATTCCCACTGCATCACGCCGTTGTTCCCGGTATGGAGCAATTCAGCCGACGGCTTCATGGCCAGGGACACTTTGCCTTTGGTGAAGATGATCTCTTGGATCCCGAGCGACTTGAAAGCGGCATGCCTCACCTGCAAACGCAACCAAGGTGCCCCCGAGGCCTTGTATCCGACATAGAGGAAACAAACGGTGGTGTCGGGCCTGTCGCTGATGCGCGCATCGCGATAGACGTTCTGGCCCATTTCATTCCGCTCATGGACGACGTTCTCGCGGAGCACCTCCTCACTCCCGTCCTGTGCATTCATGGCGACCGCGGAGAGCAGAAGGCTCGCACCGATGGAGATGGCCTTGAAGTATCGCATGGTATTGGTCGGTTCTAGGTTCAGGCGCTAAAGTAATGGGAGGAGCCTCGACGAGGTACGAAGCAAGGATAGAGGCTCCAGGAATAGGAGAGGGTCACAGTTTCGTGAACCGGACCTGTTCGAAGTTCTTTCCCTGGAGCACACGTAATTGATAGACCCCTGGTTTCAACGTCGCCACTGAAAGCCGTCCGTTGCTCAACTGAGCGCTTTGCACGAGCTTTCCAGAGGGATCGAACACTTGGACCTGGGCGTTCCTTTCGGTTCCCAAGATCGTTACCTGATCCACAGCCGGGTTGGGATGGATCGCAAGATCCTCTTGTTCAAGCCCATCCACACCGGTGGAGATCCCTTCGATAAGCGTGTGGGTGGTATTGATCGCCGGATCCTCGATGATGTCCACATGGCCACTGGGCCAATCCACCCGTACCTGGGTTATCTCATCATCCAAGCCGATGCCGAAGTAGGTGCCCAAGTAGCTCATGTAACGGAACCCGTCACCGCTGCGCACTTCCCGGATCTGCGACCCCAGTGCACTCGTGATGGTGACCCGAGCTCCGATGGCGTCCCGATTGCTCACGACCCCGCGGAGCATGAACTTCACCCAATTGTTCCCGTTCCCGTTGTTCCGACGGTAAGTCGACCCGGAAAGAATGTCCAAGAAGCCGTCGTTGTTCAGATCACCAACGGCGTTGTTGCCCGGTGCGGAAGGGTCCGGGCTGAAGGTCATGTTCCCGGTATTGTAGTGTATCGCTCCACCACCCATGATGTCCAACCAACCATCGTTGTTGAAATCGTGGGTGGTCCATTCGATGCTCTGCCCATTGAACAGGTCCATGCCACTACCCACGGTGATGTTCTCGAAATTGCCGGTACCATCGTTCCGCAGGAGCTTATGGAAGCCGCTACTGCTGGCACCGATCAGTACATCCATATCGCCATCGTTGTCATAGTCGCCCCATGCGCTGCTCCAACTCTGATGTCCATCGCTCAGGCCTTGGATACCAGCGATGTTAGTGCAATTGCCTGCGCCATCATTGATCATCATGAGGTCAGCGGGATCGCAGCCGCACTTGGCGATGAACAGGTCCATGTCCCCATCGTTGTCCATGTCGGTCCAGATGGACCCGTAGTTGCCACACGTTGGACCGAACCCCCCTTGCGTCCACACGAGGTTGCCGGCACCATCGTTCATGAAGGCCACGTTCGCGTTCACGTCATGGCAACTGAACGCGTCGAGATGCCCGTCGTTATTGATGTCCACGAAATTGGTGCGTTGGCAGAACAGGTATTCCGGAAAGGTGACCTGGGTGTAGTTCTGTCCAGTGGCATCGGCCTTCATGAAGGTGGCACCGCTCCCTCCACCGTAGAGGAGGTCCCGATATCCGTTGCTGTCCCAGTCACCGATGGCAAAGCTCCACGAGGCTTGGTTAACTGCTTGTGTGGTCGGAAATGTGATGGTGTTGAATCCCCCACCTTCAAGTTGATAGGCCACTTGGAAGCTACTACCACCCGGTGCAACGACATCATCCAAACCGTCGTTGTTCATGTCCACGATGCCCATTCCGTTTCCGAGGCCCGGTATGGAGGTTGAGGTGAAGTTGACCAATCCTTCCGGTGGATCCGGTACACCGATCTCGACCATCTCAAAGCTGAATCCGCTGGCGCTCCAGTAACTGTCGAAGGCAATGAGGTAGGTCACACCTGCGTCCACCGGGAAGTTGGTGATCGACGTGTAGCCAGGGCCGGAATCATCATCGCTGGCATGACATA
>JAGQVV010000331.1:1034-3209 GCA_020437805.1 Flavobacteriales bacterium | reverse complement strand
ATCGCGTTCATGCCGAAGTCCACCTTGCCGGTACGTGCGGGGCTGAGATCCCGCCGGAACGTGGCCAGGGTGCGCAGCGGCTCTTTGCTCCGTTCACCGGTACGTTGATCGGTGGTGGTGATGATGCAGCGTGAACAGGGTTTCACCACATCGAATCGTGCAGCGCCGACATGGATCCGCGACCAAGCATCCTCTTGGAACGGAACGCCGCCAGCAACGACGAGGTTCGGACGAAAGCGCTCCATGGAGACTCGTTCTCCCATCGGGATCCGAGCGTTCAACTCATCCAAACTTGCTTGTGAAATGATCAAGTAGGGGAAGCCATCGCTGAACGAGGTGATCCCTTCGGCGTAGTTGCGATCCACGTTCCGCTCGGTGTGGTCCGGCATGTACACCAGTTCCAGTGTCCTCTGCAGTCGAGCGCTGAACCAGGCGGATGGCGCGGGCATTGCCTTCGTTGCACTCATACGATCCTCCCACACCACCACTTCCTCCCCTGGTCCGCTCGAAAGTTCCCATGGGAGGTCGAGCGTGTCACCGTTCCGTATGTCGGTCACGCGAAAACCCTCCGGTGATGGAGAAGTGTGCAAACAGGCCATCTCTTGCACCTCGCGTTGCGATACGAAACGACCATTACCATCAACAAGCATCCAGCGGCGGTCGTGCTCCAGTCCGCGATCCGTAAGACGGGCCTCAGCCACTTCAAAACCACCGAGGGATTTCACCGGATACACATGGATCGATGCCAACGATAGGCTCATCGACGGACCACGCGCTTCACCACCGTGCTGCCATCGATCTCGAGCTGCACGAAGTAGAGTCCCGGTGCGGCCGGAAGCTGGATCCGCACACCACGCCCGAATGGCTCGCTCTGCACGACCACACGACGGCCTCGCGCATCGAAGACGTGCTGCACCTTCACTCGGGATCCCGCTTCGCCTTCGAAACGGACCATGCCATCGGCGGTTGGGTTGGGAAGGACCCGAACGCCCTGAACAGCTGCGTTGGTGATCCCGAGCGGACCCAGCCCAACAGAGTCGACTGCAACCAGCGTCGGTGTACCATCGCTCCCGGCCAACATCGTTCGGAAGGTGTCGATGCGCGCACTGTGTAAGGCGAACATGGATGCGTTCCAACCCGGTGGCATCGGCTGGTAATACACACGGGCGAAAGCGCGTAAGGCTCCGTTCACGCCGGATACCGGAATATGGTAGTGTACAATGTCGGTTCCGCTGCCTTCTTCATCGAGCACCGTTCGATTGAAGTTAGGGTCGAGCAATGCGGTACCGGCGATCGTGGTGGTATCGTAGCTCACGTGCGCGGTGGAAAAACCGAGCGGCACCAAGCGGTTGTCCTTCAGTGGACGCTTGGCATGTTCCAGCACCGTGGTAACATCATCGTTCACATCGCCCATCACCAGCTCATAGATCTGCACCTGGTCCGGTGCGTGGATCACATCGTAGTGCGGTTCGTAACCTGCGTCATGACCGATCACTTCATGGGTGGCGTCCGTTCGACCACTTGCGAACACTGTATCGCCGTTCGCATCCACCACCACGAATTCGATGAAGGCACGGCGCGAAGGATAGCCGCTCGGGAATCGGTGACCCACCCGGTTCTCCAATCGCAACGCGAAGTATGCCGTATCCGTCGTCCGGTCGATCAGGTCGAGGTCCAGGTCCAAGGAACGTCGGGTCAGCATGGTTTTGGTCCGCGCGATCGTGCTATCGAACTGTGCTGCGGTGGCGGGAATATGCAAGGCTTCACGGTTCGTTTTCATCAGTTCCAGCATGTGCACGTTGGCCCCGGCCAAGTGGTGCAGACCGAATGGCGTCTGTCCATTCAGGAACGCATACTCCGCAGCAAGGATCACCGGTCCGTCGACCCGTGGCAAGTGGCAGGTGTTGCACTGCGTGCCGTTCGCCCCAGCAGCGCCATACACGCTGTTCAGCCATTCGTGGTAGGTGGCCTGTTCCACGAATTCATCGCCGGTGAGGTTCCCTTCCAGGTCGATCGTCTCCGTGATCAGTGTGTGGCAACCCGCACATACTTTGCTGTTCGTGATGTGTGCGCCTTGCTCCGGGGTGAAGCCAACGAAGAACTGCATGATGGAAGGGTCGATCTCATCATCAGCATAAGGACCGTAGACCTTCGCACTATCAAAGTGCAGTTCAC
>JAGQVV010000331.1:0-895 GCA_020437805.1 Flavobacteriales bacterium | reverse complement strand
ACGGCCAAGGGTGCATGGCAGCTCAGGCATTTGTTGCTGATGGCGTCGGCGTGGCCCGGGTTCACCAGCACCTCGTGATCGAGCTTCGCGAGGAAGAAGGGGTCGCGTGCGCTGTTCGCCATAAGGCTGCTGCGCCAATCGTTCACGACATTGATGTCCTGCCCGTTCGCCGGGTTGATGCTCGCTTGTCCCAACAGATCTCGCCCATGGCAGCCCGCGCACCGTCCGCTGGTCCAGAACCAGTCGCTGCGCACCACCGGGAGGGTGTCCTCCACCGCGCGGAACAAGGCCAGCTCCAAGCGTCCGTGAGGGCCTTTCAAGGGGCGGTTCGCTTCGGTCCAAGCCGCGAAGAGCATTACCACGGTCATTACACCGCCGAGCAGGAAGGGGATCCGCATGCGTACCATGAACGGCGAAAGTTAGAAGGGTTCAGGCCCCTGTCAAGGGACAACATCCAAGCGCTCCTTGGTGTTCAGGCATGGCCGAACGGACCTCAACCCCCTACCCGAGCCACACCAGTATCGCGGTCCCGATCAGGGAGACCAGGATCAAGAAGGAGAACTGGAAGCGGCGTAGGATCGGGCTCATGGGCACTTCTGACGACCGATCGGATCAGGGTCACACCAAAGCCGTCCCCGTCACGTTGTTCAATACGCAGCTTCGTGTGACCTTCGCGCGCCATCGCTCGCTGCTATTTTCGCCCCATGCACCTCACCCTTCGGTCCATCGTGGTACGCGGCATCCTGGCTTCCATAGCGCTCCTCGTATTCGGCGATGCGCAGGCGCAAAGCGTTCAGCCCTTCGTGGACCATTGGGATGCGAAGAAGACCATCAAGAAGAGCGAGGGCCTGTTCGTGAACGGACGCGAATGGGGCGAATGGAAATTCTACGACCC
>JAGQVV010000330.1 GCA_020437805.1 Flavobacteriales bacterium | reverse complement strand
CACTCCGACCAGTTCACCACCCTCGCTCAACATGGCGTGCATGCGCTCAACGCAGCGTTCCCTCAGGGTCGGATGGAGTGCGCAGAAAAAGGTCTGTTCGAGGATGACATCGTAACGTTCATGGTGGTCCAAGGCATCGCCGACCAAGAGATGGTCGCGCGGAAAGTCCGGACAGCGCGCCAACAGATCCTCGTAGGGTGCTGCGGTCAGGTCCAGAACGAACACATTGCGGAATCCTGAACGATGGGCGTATTCCGCCTCGTAGGCGCGTCCGGCACCGGGGATCAGCAGCCGTATTTCCTTGTTCTCCAGTCCGTCGAGGTATTCCTTCAAGGGTGTCGACGGGCCACCGAGGTCCCATCCTGTTTCCGCATTCGCATAGCGAGCCTCCCAATAACCGCGATCCAGCTGCATGCCGCAAAGGTGATGATAGCCATGCACATCCTTCTTGATGCTCAATGCGCTTGGTGCGGGGCCTCCGAAAGCACGACACCTCCCCGATCCTTACCTTTGTGATCCTGTTGGATGCTTGGTGCGTCCTCCTACCGGCCTTCGTGCGGACCTTGCTTGTCCCGGCCATCCACTTCCCGATCGCCCTGAATGCACTGGATCGACGCCAGCATCTTCGTCCTGTATATGATAGCCTTGCTTGCCGTGGGCTTCTGGTTCATGCGCAAGAATGATAGTGCGGATGACTTCTTCGTTGGTGGCCGTTCGATGGGGCCGGGGCATATCGGCCTTTCCGTGGTCGCCACGGATGTGGGAGGGGGCTTTTCCATCGGTCTTGGTGGGCTTGGATTCGTCATGGGGCTCAGTGGCTCGTGGATGTTGTTCACCGGTCTGCTCGGTGCATGGTTGGCCGCAGTATTCCTGATCCCTAGGGTCTTCAACTTGGGTCGTGATCATGCCTTGCTCACCTTCCCCCAATTGCTCGGGCGATTCTTCGATGGACGTGTGGCTTTCGTGGCCGGTATCATCTGTGTGGTCGGTTATCTCGGGTTCACCAGTTCACAATTGCTTGCCGGGGCGAAGCTTGCCTCCGCAGCGGTGAATGGATTGGACCTGCACATGGCCTTGTTGGTGATGGGCGTGGTGACCGTGCTGTACACCGTGCTCGGGGGAATGAAGGCCGTGGTGTACACCGATACCATCCAATGGGCGGTCCTCCTACTGGGTCTCGCCTTCATCGGTGTGCCGATGGCTTGGGTCGCCGTTGGTGGGTGGGAAGCGATCGGTTCCACGATGGATCCGGCCATGCTCCGCTTGGACAACATCACTTGCGTTCAGCTCTTCAACTGGGGGGTCACCATCGTGCCGATCTGGTTCGTAGGGATGACCTTGTACCAACGCATCTATGCCAGCCGCAGCGAAAGGGATGCTCGGAAAGCCTGGTTCATCGCCGGGTTGTTCGAATGGCCCGTGATGGCCTTTCTCGGTGTCACGCTCGGCATGTTGGCGCATGTGGCGGCGAAACAAGGTTTGTTGGACGGCTTGATCGAAAGTGGTGCGGTGATCGACCCGGAAATGGGACTTCCATTGTTGCTGCGTGCCATACTTCCGGTAGGGCTTCTCGGCATCATGCTTTCGGTCTATTTCTCGGCCATCCTTTCCACGGCCGATAGCTGTCTCATGGCAGCTTCAGGCAACCTGCTCACGGATATCGTCGAGCGCTTTCGCCCATCACGCGGCATGAAGGACACGTTGAGGCTCTCGCAAGGCTTTACCTTGGGTCTTGGTGCGATCGCTATCGGTATCGCCGCGGTCATGGAGAACGTCCTTTCGCTCATGTTGCACTCGTACGCCTTCATGGTAAGTGGCCTATTGGTGCCCTTGGTGGCGGCGGTCTTCTTCGGCCAACGGAATGCTGCAGCGGCGCTATGTGCGATGGTGATCGGTGGGAGCACAACGGTCACGCTTTCCTTGCTGGAAGTTCACCTGCCCTTCGGCCTCGACGCCAATGTCTTCGGCATCTTGGCGGCCACGCTCTGTTTCATCCTCGTTGCACGCCTGCTCCCCTCGCGTGTTGCGACCAGCCACATGACTTGAATGGAATACATCGTACTTGATCCAACAACGGGTCCACACACCGCACACACGAACGACCGCATAGCTCGTTTCCTGGAGGACCATTTGGACCGGTTCGGCGATCGGAAGGAGGATATCCTGAAGTGCCTGGCCTATGTCTTCGATGAACGCCGTGGTGGATTCGTGGTCATCGCGGTTGAAGGTGATGCGATCCTCGGTGCAGTTGTGGTGAACGAGACCGGCATGGGTGGTTACATCCCTGAGAATATTCTCGTGTACATCGCCGTTGATCGCAAGCAGCGGGGACGAGGCTTGGGGAAGGGGTTGATGATGGCTGCCATGGAGAAGGCCACCGGGGCGATCGCGCTGCACGTGGAGCCGGACAATCCGGCAAAAAAGCTTTACGAGGCGCTGGGCTTCACCAATAAGTACCTTGAAATGCGTTTGCATCGATGATCGGCCAGGCACAACACGAACGGCTCACGGCACTCCGCAAGGAGCTTCACAGATTCCCTGAGCTTTCACTGAACGAAGCGGGGACAGCGAAGCGGATCGCAACATTTCTGCAGGAGTTGAAGCCTGATGAATTACTTACACAGGTCGGTAAGCATGGCGTAATGGCCTTGTTCGACAGTGGAAAGCCCGGCCCGGTGCGCCTTTTCCGCTGCGAACTGGATGCGTTGCCGATCACCGAGGTGAACACCTTCGAGCACAAGAGCAACGTCCCTGGCGTTTCGCACAAGTGTGGCCATGACGGTCACATGGCGATCGTTTGTGGATTGGCGGAGCGCTTGGCGGAGGAGCGCCCTGCAACAGGAAAGGCCTGGTTGCTCTTCCAACCGGCCGAGGAGAACGGAGAAGGTGCGAAAGCCATGTTGGCGGATGCACGCATGCGCGTCACGAAGCCGGACCGGGCATATGCCTTGCACAACCTTCCCGGTGTCGAGGCCGGCGCTGTACTGTTGCGGGAAGGGTCTTTCAACGCATCGGTGAACAGCATCATCGTCGTCTTCAAAGGACGCACCTCCCATGCCGCGGAACCGGAGCATGGTATCGATCCCGCACGGGCCATGAGCGATTTCTTCCAGCGTAGCCTGGCACTCAACAACAACGTCCCGAGCGACCCGAGGATGCGTGTGGTGTCTTCCGTGTATGCTGAATTGGGGAGCAAGGACCATGGCATCAGTGCGGGCCGAGCGGAGGTACACCTGACTGTGCGTTGCTGGAACGATGCGGAGTTGGACCGGTTGCAAACGGAGGTCGAAACCATCGCCAACGAACTCGCCGATCGCGACCGTTTGGGCATCGAGATCGGCTATACGCAGCGCTTCCATGCCAACCAGAACGACCCGGTGATCGTGGGGCAGGTGCGTGATGCTGCCGGCAGGGCCGGGCTCAAGGCGGTCGATGCGCCGGACCCGTTCAAGTGGGGCGAGGATTTCGGACTGTTCACCGCAGAATACCCCGGCTGCATGGTGGGACTTGGCGCTGGAGTGGACATGCCGGCATTACACAACCCGGACTATGATTTCCCGGATGCGATCATACCGCATGGTGTGGCGCTCTTTGAAGAATTGGCACGAGCGGACTGATGTTCAACCCGTCCACCATCACGATCGAGCGTAGCGCGTATGCGAGCAACCTCTCGTTCATCAAGGCACACCTGAACGGCGCACGGATGTGCAGCGTGGTGAAGGGCAACGCTTATGGGCATGGCCTGAAGGCCTTCGTTCCGATGGCGATGGAGGCGGGGGTGGATTACTTCGGTGTGTATAGTGCCGATGAGGCCCATGCGCTCCTTCGATCGGTGGAGGATCGGCCCGATGTGTTCGTCATGGGCATGGTGGATGACGATGCGTTGGATTGGGCGGTGGAGCAGGGGGTGGAATGTTGTATCCAAGACCTTGCGCGTCTCGAGCGCGCATTGGTCGCGGCAAGCCGCACCGGCCGTCCGGCACGCATGCACATCGAGATCGAGACCGGCATGCATCGGACCGGGTTCACCTCGAAGGAGATCCCGCAGGTGATCAGCTTGCTCAGGGAGCATGCATCGGAAGTGGAGCTGGTAGGGCTCTTCACCCATTTCGCGGGTGCGGAGAGCAGCGTGAATGATGATCGCGTGGGTGCCCAGATCGCGCGCTATGCTTCGGCGCGAGGACGCTTTGAACGATCCGGGCTGATCCCTCGGTACGCCCATCAAGCGTGTTCGGCGGCCGCGATGAATTTCCCAGGGACCATCGGGAACATGGCTCGCATCGGCATCATGCAGTACGGGTTCTGGCCCAACCCCGAGACCTGGCTGCGCTACAGCCTGTTGCACGATACGCCGGTGGATCCGCTGCGCAGAACGATCAGTTGGAAGAGCGCTGTGATGGCCTTGACCGATGTGCCCGTCGGTGGAATGATCGGCTATGGTACGAGTTGTGAGGCACTTCGGGATATGTGCGTTGCCGTGGTGCCGGTCGGCTATGCGCATGGCTTCGACCGTGGACTGAGCAATACGGGACGCGTGCTGATCCGGGGCCAGATCGCGCGCGTCACGGGGATCGTCAACATGAATGCGATCAGCGTGGACGTCACCGATATCGAAGGTGTGGAGAAAGGTGATGAAGTGGTGCTGATCGGGCATCAGGAGGAGCAAAGCATCTCGGTGGCGTCCTTCAGCGAGCTCAGTGAACAGCTCAACTACGGTATGTTGACGCGCTTACCTTCCGATATCCCGCGACTGGTGATCGATCGAACTTGAGCCATGGCCTACCTCAAACTTTACCGCGATAAGTTGCACTCGAACTTCGAGGTGCTGCGGCGCATGTTCGGCAACGCGGGTATCGAATGGGGCGTGGTCACCAAACTCCTGTGCGGTAACCGGAAGTACCTGCAGGAACTGGTCGATCTGGGGGTGAGTGAGATGCATGATACGCGCATCAGCAATCTGAAAGCGATCAAGGCGATCTCTCCGGATGTGCAGACCGTCTACATCAAACCACCCGCGAAAAGGAGCTGGGAGAACGTCATCAGGTATGCCGATGTGAGCTTCAACACGGAGCTTGCCACGATACGGGGCTTGAGCGCCGAAGCGGTCAAGCAAGGCAAGGTGCACAAGGTGATCATCATGGTGGAGATGGGCGACCTGCGCGAAGGGGTGCTGGGGGAGGACCTCAGTGATTTCTATGCCAAGGTATTCGAGCTCCCCAACATCGAGATAATCGGCATCGGTACCAACCTGAACT
>JAGQVV010000050.1 GCA_020437805.1 Flavobacteriales bacterium | reverse complement strand
CCTCGGCGAGCACCACCTGCTCCACTGGGAATAGCCGGTCCGTTCGCTTGAGGTAATGCTCCAGGCCATCACTCACCATTCCCCTTTCATTTCGGCCTACAAGCACCAATCGCACCTTCATTCCCTATCTGTTGTTCGTAACTGCGTGGTCATCAGGCACTCAACTTGGCCCGGTATTTGCCAAATTTCGGAACAAATGGATAGAACGATGAACCGTATCGTAGTGCTCTTCACGTTCCTGATCATGGCCTTCGGTGTCCAAGCACAGGATGCCGTGAAGGACAAGGTGGTGGAGGCCATGAAGACCGGCAACTCCAAGGTGTTGGCCACACACTTCATTCCGAATATCGACCTGACCGTTAAGGAGACCACCGATGTATACAGCAAGGCCCAAGCCGAGCAGATCGTGCGGAAGTTCTTCAATGACAACCCCCCGGTCGACCTGGTGATCGAGCACAATGGCGTAAGCAAGGTGGGCGATAAGTACTACATCGGGATCCTTCGCACCACCACGGGATATTTCCGGGTCACGTTCTTCCTGAAGAAGACCGAAGCGGAATTCCAAGTGAAGCAGTTGCGTATCGAGACCAGCAAGAACGACTTCTGATCGTGCTACCTCCAGGTACCGAGGACCTCATCGAGCTTGCATTCCGCGAGGACCTCGGCGATGGCGACCATTCCACGTTGAGCACGATACCCACGGACGCACGCGGGTCCGCGCGATTATTGGTGAAGGCCGAAGGCATTCTGGCAGGTGTTGAACTGGCCGTGGCCATTGTGCGCAGGCATGATCCGGACCTGAACATCCGTCCATTCATTCTGGATGGTGCAGCCGTGGTTCCCGGGGATGTGGCCTTCACGTTGACGGGCTCATCCCGCAGCATTCTATCCGCGGAGCGTGTGCTCCTGAACTTCATGCAGCGGATGAGCGGTATCGCCACCCTCACACACCGGTACGTGGATGCCCTGGAAGGAACGGGGTGCCGCGTGCTGGACACACGTAAGACCACGCCCGGTCTGCGCGGGATCGAGAAATGGGCCGTGCGCATAGGTGGTGGCCACAACCACAGGCACGGGCTTTACGACATGATCATGATCAAGGACAATCATGTCGATTTCGCAGGTGGGATCGCCCCTGCGATCGCAGCAGCGCGGAAATACCTCAAGGACCAAGGGAGGGATCTGGCGATCGAAGTGGAGACCCGGAACCTCGAAGAGGTCCAGGAGGTCATACGTGTAGGTGGGATACAGCGCATCATGCTGGACAACTATACCCCTGAACGGATGAAGGAGGCCGTATCGCTGATCGGGAAACGCTTCGAGACCGAGGCATCGGGCGGGATCGACCTGAGCACCGCTCGCACCTTTGCTGAAACCGGTGTGGACTTCATCTCGGTCGGAGCCCTCACCCACTCGGTGCAAAGCTTGGACCTCAGCCTGAAAGCCATGTAAGCCATGTGGGAGCGGCTGAAACGGAAGATCCTCTTCTCACGTGCCTTCCGAGGCTTGATCAAGTGGGCCAAGCGGATCGTGCTCCCCGGATTCGAAGGCTTTTCCTTGTACGCCATTTCGCGCTTCTTCTTCAGTGCATTGACCGAAGGGAACCTCGTAACGCGTGCCTCGGCCATTTCCTTCAAGCTCTTCTTGGCGTTCTTCCCCGCCGTGATCGTGCTCCTCACCCTGATCCCGTACGTCCCGATCGAGGATTTCCAGACCAAGCTCCTCGTCAGTTTCCATGAGATCCTTCCACTGGAGGTCTACAAGTTCGTTGAATCCACCTTGCATGACCTGTTGGTACGGAAACACGGCACATTGCTCTCGGTCAGCTTCGTGGTGGGCGTATACATGGCGAGCAACAGCATCGATGGGATCCTGATGGGCTTCAGCGGTAGCTCGAACCTTACCACTTGGCACTCGCCCTTGAAACAGCGGCTGCTCAGCCTCGGGCTGCTTCTGGCCCTCACCCTTGTGCTGGTGATCTCCATCCCGCTCTTGACGCTCAGTGGCATCATCATCTACAAATTGGAAGAGTTGGGCTTCTTCTCCAGCTACTTGCAAGTGGCCGCACTGCTCTTGGCGAAATGGGTGGTCTCCATCTTCCTGGTGATCACCTTCGTTTCTCTCCTGTACAATGCCGGCGACCCTTCAGCACGACGTTTCAAGCTGTTCACGCCAGGCGCGCTGTTGGCGGTATTCCTTATCCTGGTCGTTTCCCAAGTGCTTGCGTTCGTGTTCTCGAACATCACGGATTACAATGCCCTGTACGGGTCCATCGGGGCGATCCTCGCCGTGCAGCTCTGGATCTATGTGAACATGTTGGTGCTGTTGATCGGCTATGAGTTGAACACAAGCATCATGCGTGCCCGTTCGCGTCGTAGTGATCACTTGAACGTGCGGGTGGCCCCCATGGCGTCGTAGGATCGGATATCTTGGTATCCGCCACCATGCGGAACCACATTCTCATTCCGATCCTTCTACTCGGCATCGCGGCATCGGCCCAGCCCTATGATGCCAAGCATCCACCGAACACATATCGTAATGCCGACAACCCGGAGTATTGGAAGAACCGTCCTCCTTACCCGGGTTATTGGCAGCAGGACGTGCACTACCTGATCAAGGGGCGCATGAACGACGCCACTAACGTGCTGGAGGGCGAGTTGGTGCTCACCTACCACAACAATTCGCCGGATACACTTCACCATGTGTTCTTCCATCTCTACCAGGAAGCGTTCGTGGCAGGCTCACACCTGGACGAGCTTGAAGGCGGCCTGCGCAAGACCCGGAACGGCGAGATCCAATATGCGGGAACACGCATTTCCTCACTGACCGAGGACGGCATCGAACTGCGAACGGAACAGGACAACACCGTGCTGAAAGCATGGCTGAACACTCCATTGGCACCGGGTGAACGGGCCAACTTCCGGGTCGACTTCGCCACGCATTGGACCACCGATGTGTATCGCCGAATGAAGCTCTTCAATGCCTGGGGCGCGAAACATTATGATGGCGTTCACTGGTACCCGAGGATCGCCGTGTACGATGCGCACGGCGGTTGGGACACGCAACAGCACCTGGGCAATGAGTTCTATGGCGACTTCGGGACCTTCGACGTGGAACTGGACTTCCCTCACCATTACGTGATGGATGCCACTGGTTGGTTACAGAACGAGGATGAGGTGCTGGCTCCCGACCTCAAGCAAAAGCTCGCCATAGCCAATTTCAAGGACAAGCCATGGGGAGAGGCACCTTCGGTGATCATTCCACCGGACACGACACGGCGCAAAGTATGGCGCTTCCATGCCGAGAACGTGCACGACTTCGCCTTCACCGCGGATCCCAATTACCGGATCGGGGAGGCCGAATGGAACGGCATCAAGTGCGTTGCACTGGTCCAGGAACCCCACGCCAGCGGCTGGCAGAACGCGGCGGAATACACGGCCAAGATCATCGCGTGTTTCAGCCGCGACTTCGGCATGTACGCATATCCCAAGATGATCGTGGCCGACGCGCGGGACGGTATGGAGTACCCCATGCTCACGCTCGACTCCGGGAACGACCCCAACTACCGCGGTCTCTTCGCGCACGAGGTGGGACACAACTGGTTCTTCGGCATGTTGGGCAACAACGAAACGTACAGGGCCTTCATGGACGAGGGCTTCACACAGTTCCTTACTGCATGGGGGCTGGAGGCGATCGATGGTGATACGATGGTGACCGAGCCACCGAGGACACGCTATCAGGCCAAATACACCCTTCCAGAACGCCCGCGTGAATCCAACGTCTACTACGGATACCAGCGCGATGCCGTGCGCGACCAACTGCCACCGATCAACGTGCACAGTGATGAGTTCGGATACCACGACGGCAAATACGGACATGTCTATTACAAGACCGCCACCATGCTGTACAACCTGCAGTACGTGCTCGGTGACTCGTTGTTCCTGAAAGCCATGCAGCATTATGTAGCGCAGTGGCGCATCTGCCATCCCTATCCGGAGGACATGCGAAGAAGCTTCATCGACTTCACCGGGACGGACCTGAACTGGTTCTTCGACCAGTGGATCGAAACGGACAAACGGATCGATTACGCCGTGCGCAAGGTGAAGGGCAAGCACCGGGATTCGGGGCAGACCATCCGACTGGAACGGATAGGCGATATGCAGATGCCGATCGACCTGCAAGTGTTGGCGCGCGATGGAAG
>JAGQVV010000329.1 GCA_020437805.1 Flavobacteriales bacterium | reverse complement strand
CCATCCTGTTCATTTTCGCCATGGCCGCCCCCATGGGCATTGCCACCGGAGTAGTGGCCGGGGGAGGGCTCGGACACCATTTCCTGCATGACATGCTCGGGCTTGCCATCGGAATGCTGCTGCACATCAGTACCACCATCATTTTCGAGAGCGCACCGGAACACCGGTTCAACGCTGCGCGCTTTATTGCCGTCATCCTTGGGGCCGCCCTGGCGATGGCGACCATGCACTGACCTGACCTTTTTCATCCATACATACCAACTTGATCCGGATGTCGTTACTTTGTAGTTCAAAGTACTTTGCAAATGAAAACCGGAGATCCACAGAATGAACTGGCCCATATCCGGGGTCTAATGGACCGCAGTACACGATTCCTCAGCCTTAGTGGGCTGAGCGGGGTGGTGGCCGGAGCCTCGGCGCTCGTTGGGGCCTTGGTCGCACAGCGGTACATGGATGCCAATCTCGCGGTGCGTGCGGATCCGCTCACCTATGGAGCGGATGCTGCGATCATGGAGGATTATTTGACCCATATGTCCATCCTCATCGGCATAGCATTGGGAGTTCTTGTGCTTGCGTTGCTCTCCGCACTCTGGTTCACATGGCGCCGTTCCATGCGCACCGGGCAGAGCCTTTGGGACCGCTCCGCCCAGCGTCTCTTGTTGAACTTGTTCCTACCCTTGGCCGCAGGCGGGATCTTCTGTTTGGCGTTGTATTCGTACGGACTACCGGGACTCGTGCCATCCGCTACTCTGGTGTTCTATGGACTGGCCTTGTTGAATGCCTCCAAATACACCTTGGACGAGGTCCGTTGGCTTGGGCTCAGTGAAGTGGTGCTTGGTCTGGTGGCAGCATTCTGGATCGGTGCGGGCCTCATGTTCTGGGCCCTTGGTTTTGGCGTCCTCCACATCTTCTACGGAGCGCTCATGTACCATCGGTATGAGCGTGACCCATCGACGGCGGCATGATCGAAGGGCTCGACAAAATGCTCGAAAGCCGCGTTCGGCTCGGGATCTTGGCCGTGCTCGTGGTGAATGAGTGGGTGGACCACGCCCGGTTGAAGGAACTGCTCGGTGTTACGGATGGTAATCTGGCAAGTCATCTATCGGCACTGGAGAACGTGAGGTATGTGCAGGCCAGGAAGCGCTTCATCGGCAAGCGACCCAATACCAGCTACAAGGCCACCGTTACTGGCGCAAAGGCCTTCCGGGCGCATTTGGATGCCATTGAGAAATTGATCCCTAAGTGCTGAACCATGCCAAGGCCTTTGAGTACGACCATGGAAACCTCCGATTACAAGGCTTATTAGGCGACAAGCGACCATGAAAGCATGACAGCAAAGAACGACATCAACTTCATCCGCCGCTGGATCGCATTCTTCATGGTCGCGCTCATCATTAGCGGCCTGACCGCGGTGCCCTTGGAGTGGGGGACGGATTGGCTCGCCTCCATTCTTGAACGTGTGGGCGACCCTTGGACGACTTGGTCCAACAAAGCGGCCTTGGCCGTGTCCGATGTCGGAAAAGACTACCCGTTCCTGTTCTATGGAACTGATTGGCTGGCCTTCGCACATGTCGTTATTGCGCTGGCTTTCTTAGGCCCATACCGCGATCCCGTGCGGAACAAGTGGGTGATCGAGTGGGGGGTGTGGTCGTGTGTGTTGGTCCTGCCGCTGGCCTTACTATGGGCACCGGTCCGTGGCATTCCATTCTTCTGGAGCTGCATTGATGCGTCTTTCGGAGTGCTCGGGTCTATTCCATTGTGCCTTGTGCTGCAGCGGATCAAGCGCATGGAAAAGGCGGAGAATGTGCGCTCCGCATGAAGGTGCCAACACACATGTCCAGCTTGGTATGGATGGCCGGGATCCTGACGTTGGCATGCATGCTTGTGTTCGCTCCGGACTCCTATTTGCCGATGCTATTGCGCGCCTTCCTTGTTCAATGGACCTTGCTGTTCCTGCTCTCGGCCTGCCTACTGCTATGGAAGGGTTCGCGGCAACCGGCGATCGCAACGTTGATGGGATCATTTCTCTTGTGTGCCCATTTTCCCTATACCAGGAGTTCCGCGTTCATTGGGTCCGATGGGACCGGATTACGCGTGCTGCACATGAACGTGTGGCAGCCGAACCGAGATCACGAAGAGGTCGTTCAACAGGCACTGGCGAGCAATGCCCACTTGATCTCCGTCCAGGAAGTCGACTTGAACTGGGCACGTGAACTAACGACGGGCCTACAGGACCGATATCCATACTCGCGCATCGAAGCGCGATCTGATTGTTACGGTATCGCGATGTTCAGTCAACTGCCCATTGAACGGTTCATGACGCGTTCCATGGACGACACGCCCTTCTTGGAGGCGCACTTGCGATCGGATGGCCGACCCATCCGCTTCATCAGCATACATGCCACATCCCCGATCAGCTACGGCCATTTCCAAAGGCGCAATCGACAACTCGAAGGTCTCGCTCAACATGTGGCCGGGTGCGCCATTCCAACAGTGGTAGTGGGCGACTTGAATACCGTGCCTTGGGACGAGGCGTATGAACGCTTGTGCGCCGAGGCAGGGCTTCACGCTCCATCAGCACCTGTTCAACGCACGTGGCCATCATTAGGTCATATCGCGCTGATCCCATTGGATCATTTGCTATTGTCAACCGGGGCGTCCGCACGGTCGATCGATACGTTCACCATTCCAGGTAGCGACCATCGCGGTCTGCTGGCCGAGGTCATATTACCGCCGCATGCGCCCTGATATCCGTCGCCTCTTCGCTTGGATGACCGTGTTCTTCATGTCGATGGCCTTCTTGGAAAGCGCTGTCGTGGTGTACCTCCGTGCCTTGTACTATCCTTCCGGCTTCGATTTTCCTCTGGTTCCGATGGATACGAGCCTTGTTACGATCGAGGTCCTTCGCGAATTCGCTACCATGATCATGCTGTTGGCCCCAGCAGCGCTTGTTTCCCGTTCGGCCTTGGAGCGCTTCGCTTGGTTCTGCTACGGATTCGGTGTTTGGGACATTTTCTATTACATCTGGCTGAAGGTGCTTTTGGACTGGCCTTCCGACCTTGGCACGTTCGACCTCTTGTTCTTGATCCCCGCTCCATGGGTCGGTCCGGTATGGGCTCCATGTATCGTTTCCATCGGCTTGATCCTTGTGGCTCTTTTGATACTTTACGGTGCGTCCTTGGACCCAAGGCGAACATTTGCGCTCAGCACATGGGTGTATCTGGTGCTCGGTGCCCTTGCCATGATCCTGTCCTTTGT
>JAGQVV010000049.1 GCA_020437805.1 Flavobacteriales bacterium | reverse complement strand
TGTCGGGTCCGGATCCCGGACCCGACAACCGGCCTGTGGTTAAATCGATGTGGGGTCAGCCCAAATAGGCCTTCAATACCAAACTTCGGCTGGTATGTTTCATGCGTCGGATGGCCTTCTCTTTGATCTGTCGAACGCGTTCCCGGGTGAGGTCGAACTTCTGCCCGACCTCTTCCAATGTGTGTGGCTGGTTCCCGGCGAGACCGAAGTACAAGCGGATGACATCCGCTTCCCTTCCCGTAAGCGCGTTCAAGGAACGCTCGATCTCAGAGCGGAGGCTATCGGTCATCAGGCTTTCAACCGGGCTGGGCGTGTCGTCATTTCGCATCAGGTCCATCATGGTGCCACTGTCGCCGTCATCGCGCAATGGAGCGTCCATACTGAGGTGTCGTCCAGTGTTGTTGAGACTGACCTTCACCTCCTCCAGTGTCATCTCGAGCAACTCGGCCAATTCATGTGCTGTTGGCGGGCGCTCGTGTTCCTGTTCCAGCTTTGCGAAGGCCTTGTTGATCTTGTTGATCGATCCGATCTTGTTCAACGGCAGGCGAACGATACGCGCCTGTTCGGCCAAGCTCTGGAGGATCTGCTGGCGGATCCACCACACCGCGTAGCTGATGAACTTGAATCCGCGGGTTTCATCAAAACGCCCGGCTGCTTTGATCAATCCGAGGTTTCCCTCGCTGATCAGGTCCGGAAGGCTAAGCCCTTGACCTTGATACTGTTTCGCAACGGAGACCACGAAGCGGAGGTTGGCCTTGGCCAGTTGTTCCAAGGCATCATTGTCGCCATCTTTTATCCGACGCGCCAGTTCCACCTCTTCCTGAGCGGTGATCAACTTCACTTTCCCGATCTCCTGGAGGTATTTATCCAGGGAAGGGGTATCCCTATTGGTCACCTGTTTGGTGATCTTCAACTGCCGCATTCGTGCCATACGCTGTGTTGTTGCGAAGAGTGAGGGGTTCAACGCGGGATCGCCATGGAAGGTTACCGGCGATGCGGTCTTCCCAATTGCACGAAGGACCTTGGCCTGGTTTGGTCCAATTAGCACCAACGAAAAAGCCGCCCTTGAAGGCGGCCTTTCCCATGGGTTGGTCGGTGATCAGTTGTTCTCCGGACCGCGGTTCTCACGGCGGGGGCGGTCGTCCCGACGAGGACGGTCATCGCGGCGGGGGCGATCCCCACGATCACGACGCTCTCCGGCCATGGCGGGTTCACGCTCCACGTATCCTTCAGGCTTCGGGAGCAACACACGACGGCTCAGCTTCAGCTTGCCACTGCGGGGGTCCTTTCCGGTCACTTGGAACTCGACGACTTCACCTTCCTTCAGGACATCCTCCACGCGCTCAATGCGCTTCCAGTCGAGTTCGCTAACGTGCAACAATCCGTCCACGCCCGGCATCACCTCAACGAAGGCGCCGTATGGCATGATCGTCTTCACCTTACCCTTGTATGTAGCACCCACCTCCGCTTGCGGCGGATTGGCGATCGCGTTCACACGGGCCAAGGCAGCGTCGATGCTGGCCTTGTTCTCGCTCATGATCTCCACCATGCCACGTCCGTCCACTTCGTCGATGCTGATGTGCGCTCCGGTCTCGGCTTGGATCTCCTGGATCACGCGGCCACCGGGTCCGATAACGGCACCGATGCTCTCTTTCGGGATCTCGATGGTGATGATCCGCGGAGCGTGGTCCTTGTAATCTCCTCGTGGCGCATCCAGCGTCTTCAGCATTTCGCCGAGGATGTGCATACGGCCTTGACGGGCTTGTTCCAACGCTTGGGCAAGCACCTCGTAGGGAAGGCCGTCCACTTTCATGTCCATCTGCGTAGCGGTGATGCCGTTGGCGGTTCCACAGATCTTGAAGTCCATATCACCGAGGAAGTCCTCATCACCAAGGATGTCGCTCAGGATCGCGTGGCGGGAACCATCACTGATCATACCCATGGCGATACCGCTCACGGGTGCTTTGATCTTCACACCGGCGTCCATCAGCGCTAGTGTGCCACTGCAAACGGTTGCCATGGAGCTGGATCCATTGCTCTCGAGGATATCGCAGTTCAGGCGGATCGTGTATGGGTTTCCGGGAGCCGGGGGGATCACCGGCTTGAGCGCGCGCATGGCCAAGTTGCCATGGCCCACTTCGCGACGACCGGGTCCACGGATCGGCTTCACTTCGCCCGTGCTGAAGCTCGGGAAGTTGTAGTGGAGCATGAAGCTTTCGCTGGTCTTCTTGGTGGCGCGGTCGATCGTCTGTTCATCCATCGAGCTGCCCAAGGTGAGCATGTTGATGGCCTGTGTTTCACCACGTGTGAAGATGGCACTACCATGAGTGCCTGGGAGTACGTCCACTTCGCTCCAGATCGGCCGGATCTCGTCCGTCCTACGACCATCCAATCGCTTACCATGATCGAGGCAAACGTTACGTACTGCTTTCTTTTGGGTCTTCTTGAAGAAGCGTCCGAGCATCGCCTTGTCCACCTTTTCCTCTTCGCTCAATGTCGCTAGGCACTCCTCCTTGATCGCGTTGAACTTCTCCATGCGCGCCTCCTTGGAGCTAGGCTCCATCGCGTAGTCATAGTACTTCTGGTAGCAGAAGTCCATGATCTTCTTGCCGATGGCCTCGTCGTTGTTCTCGTGGTTGTACGTGCGCTTGGTCCGGCTCTTGGGCACCATGGCGCTCAGTTCCTCCATGGCCACGCAATGTTTCTTGATCGCATCGTGTGCCACCTTGATGGCCTCGATCATATCGGACTCCTGAACCTCGTTCATCTCACCCTCCACCATGAGGATGTCGCTGCTGGTACCGGCCACGATCAGGTCCATGTCCGCGCCCTCCAGTTCGGAGTGCGTCGGATTCAGGATCATTTTCCCGTTCACCCGCGAGACCCGCACTTCACTGACCGGGCCTCCGAAAGGGATGTCGCTCACGGCAAGAGCTGCGGAAGCGGCCAAGCACGCGATCGCGTCGGCCCCGTTCTCCTTATCGGCGCTCATCAGGGAGATCACCACTTGGGTGTCGCCATGGAAATCGTCCGGGAACAGTGGGCGCAGGGCGCGGTCCACCAACCGACTGGTGAGGACCTCGTGGTCGCTCGGGCGTGCCTCGCGCTTGAAAAAGCCTCCGGGGAAACGCCCGGCGGCACTGAATTTCTCACGGTACTCCACCTGCAAAGGCAGGAAATCGATGCCCTCGCGGGCCTCCTTGGTGGCCACCACGGTGGCGAGCAGGATGGTGTCTCCGAGCCGCACGGTTACGGCGCCATCGGCTTGTTTGGCCAATACACCGGTCTCGATGTGGATGACCTTTCCATCGCCCATGTCGATGGTCTTCTTGATTCCTTCTGGTCTCATCTTCGTTTCTTCTTTTTTCCTCTTGTACATCTCCCCGGCGTGTCAGTCCGACATCCGGGCCGGGGTCCCGTGTGCCGTGGTAGGCCTGGATGGCCTGGTATGGAAAAGGGCGACCGTGTTGCACGATCGCCCTCTAGATCCTGTCAAATCCTACCTGCCGAGGTGGCCGGTGATGCGGCCTTCGGCATGGCCTTACTTACGCAGGCCGAGTTTCGCGATGATCGCGCGGTACCGCTCGATATCGTACATCTTCAGGTAATTGAGCAACTGCTTGCGCTTGCCCACCATGGTCATGAGCGCCTTTTCGGTGCCATGGTCCTTCTTGTTCACCTTCAGGTGCTCCGTCAGGTGATTGATGCGTGTGGTGAACAACGCGATCTGGCTTTCGGATACTCCGGTGTTCTTCTCAGAACCGCCGTGTTCCTTGAAAATGTCCTTCTTGGACTCGCTGGTCAGGTACATGGTCGTGCTAAAACAGGCGGCAAAGATAGGGATTCTACGGATCCCTCGGTCGTCCTTCGCATCAAATCCGACCAGAATACTTCGTCCGGAGGCCGGTAAGGCCCAATTACACTGCCGTTCCTACCCTCGGGGAGCTCAGGCCTTGAGCATTGCGAAGGTCCGCGCCAAGAAATCCTTCAGGTCCTTGCGGTGAACGATCTTGTCCAAGAACCCATGCTCCAACACGAATTCACTGGTCTGGAACCCTTCAGGTAGGTCACGGCCGATGGTCTCGCGCACCACGCGCGGGCCGGCAAATGCCACAAGGGCCTTGGGCTCGGCGATGTTCAGATCGCCCAACATGGCGAAACTGGCGGTCACACCACCGGTGGTGGGGTCGGTGATCACACTTATGTACGGGAGCTTCTTCTTGGCCATCAGGGTCAACTTCGCGCTGGTCTTCGCCATTTGCATCAGGCTGAATCCGGCCTCCATCATGCGCGCCCCGCCGCTCTTGCTGATCACCACCAAAGGGCATTTGCGTTTCAGGGCCTGGTCTGCGGCCATCGCGATCTTTTCGCCCACCACGCTGCCCATGCTGCCACCGATGAAGCGGAAATCCATGCATGCGACCACCACCGTTCGTTTGTCCAGCTTGCCTTCCGCAGCCCGAAGTGCGTCGTTCAGTCCGCTTTCCTGACGACTTTTGAGCAGCCGGTCAGCATACTTCTTGGTATCCTCGAATTGGAGCGGATCACCGGCGATCAGGTCGGCCCCGATCTCGGTCCACTTGTGTTCATCGAAAAGCAAGGCGAAGTATTCCTCGCTTCCGATCTTCTCGTGGTGTTCGCATTTGCTGCACACCCAGAGGTTGTTCTCGTGATCCTCGGAGGTCATCACCTCCTTGCATTCGGGGCATTTGTACCAAAGACCCTCAGGAGTTTCCTTCTTCTCCTCGGTACTGGTGGTAATGCCTTCTTTGACGCGTGTGAACCAACCCATTATCGATCGTTCTGATTGACGAAGTTAGCAGGAGCCGGGAACGGGGCACTGAGATCCAAGGAGGCTTGAGATGGCATGGTCGGGTGCTCCACCCCACCGTGATTCATCCCTTTCGCTTTACGATCCGTGATCCTTAAGCGATCGTGATCCCTTTGTCCAGATATACGTCCTGAATGGCGTTAAGCAGGGCCACACCTTCGTTCACCGGGCGTTGGAAGGCTTTGCGGCCGCTGATAAGCCCCTGCCCCCCCGCGCGCTTGTTGATCACGGCGGTCCGGACAGCCTCGGCCATGTCACTTGCACCGCTGCTTGCACCTCCGCTATTGATCAATCCGATACGGCCCATGTAACAATTCGCCACTTGGTAACGACAAAGGTCGATCGGGTGGTCAGTGGTGAGGTCGCTGTACACCTTCTTGTGTGTCTTTCCGTAACCCGCGATGGCATTGTAACCACCGTTGGTCTCCGGTAATTTCTGTTTGATGATGTCGGCTTGGATGGTCACCCCCAGGTGGTTGGCCTGTCCGGTAAGGTCCGTCGCGGTGTGGTAATCCTTACCGTCCACCTTGAAGCCGTTGTTGCGGATGTAGCACCAGAGGATCGTGGCCATTCCAAGCTCGTGCGCGTGCTGGAAGGCTTCGGCGATCTCCGTGATCTGCCGGGTGCTTTCGCTGCTTCCGAAATAGATGGTGGCACCCACTGCAACGGCCCCCATATCCCATGCGTTCTGGACGTCCCCGAAGAGGACCTGGTCGAACTTGTTCGGGTAGGTCATCAATTCGTTGTGGTTGATCTTCACCACGAATGGGATCCTGTGCGCGTATTTCCGGGAGTTCGCGGCCAGCACACCGTAGGTCGAGGCGACAGCGTTGCAACCGCCTTCCAATGCAAGTTCCACGATCTTCTCCGGGTCGAAATAGGCGGGGTTCGGTGCAAAGCTCGCTCCAGCACTATGCTCGATGCCTTGGTCCACGGGCAGGATGCTCATGTAGCCGGTATCAGCCAGGCGGCCCGAACCGTAAAGCGCCTGCAAACTGCGCAGTACTTGAGGACTACGATTGCTAAGTGCAAAGCTGCGGTCCACGAAATCGGGGCCCGGGAGGTGCAAGGAACGTTTGTCGATGGTCTTGCACTGATGTTCGAGCAAGTTGGCAGCGTCATTGCCGAGGAGTTCGTCGATCTTACCGGTCTTCAGGGTCTGCATGGATCAGGTCGCGTTTACGGGCGGCAAAGCTACGGAACCATGATGTCCCGTCAGGTGAAAAATGATCCATCGGCATGGGGCCGAATAGTGGCGCTCAGAACGGGTATCCGATACCCAGGTTGAAGTTGAATTGGGTGGTATAGCGGATCGGCTGACCGGTGAGGTCGAGCAATTGGGCTTCGTACTGGTCCTTGGGCTGGAAGAGCCAGCGTTCTCCTTCTGGCAATGCGGGGTCCTTGGTCTGCATTCCAAGGTCGAAGCGGACGATGAAGAAATCAAAGTTCAAGCGTGCACCTACACCTGTTCCGACGGCAAGTTCACTCAGGAAGTCCTCCACTTCGAATTCAGCCCCGGGCCGGGTCGGATCGGGTTCTCGATTCCAGATGTTACCCACATCAGCGAACAACGCCCCTTCCAGAAAGCCGATCAGTTTGAACCGGTACTCGGCATTCCCTTCCAATCGGATCTCCCCGATCCGGTCGTAGGCGACAAGTGGTGCGGAGTAGGAGCCAGGCCCCAGCGATCGTGCCCGCCAAGCACGCATGCCGTTGGCACCGCCTCCAAAGAAGCTGACCTCGAACGGCAGGACACCCAGGTTACCATAGGGTACGCCGATCCCTGCCGCGAACCGGAAGGCCATGCTGCTCTTGTTATGGATGACGTGTCGCCAGCGCATATCGCTGTCGAGTTTCACGAACTCGGCATATCGGATACCGGCAACCGTGTAGAACTCGGTACCTGTACTGTCCACCACAGGGCTACCCATCCATTGCAGGGAAGGGGCCCATTCTCCCGTGAGACGCAGGAAGAAAACATTCCTTTTCGCAAGGCGGGATTGTGTATTCCGGGTGAATTGTACGCTCGGCCCGATGATCAAGTGGTCGGTGTAGCTGTCGATCAACACAGGGTCGTTCGATTCCTTCAGGTAGGCACTGAACGCATCGCTCTTGGAAGGGATCTTGATCACGTTCAGGTCCAAGGGGAACACGCCGATCCGGTTGAATTCCGACTCGTTCCATTCCATACCGATCCGTGCCTTGGCCAAGGTGCGGGTGAAATCCGGCCGCCGTTGGAAATTGTACAGGGCATTGACCAGCAGATGGGATCCGCTGGATTTCGAGAACCAACCGGAGAAAGGTCGAGGGAAACCGAAGGTGATCTCCGGGCCGATGTTCACTGTGTTGAAAAAGGTGTTGTTCCCGATGGCCGGGCCGGTGGTTCCTCCGCTGGTCGTGAAACTCTGCTGGGCTTCGAGGCCCATGTTCATCTGTAGTTGAAGGTAGCCGAGCGAACGGAAGAGGTTCCGATGGCGGTATCCGAAGCTCAAGGTGGTGCCCAGGAACCCACCCCGGTTGGTGCCGTACAGCTCGGCCGTGACGCTTTGCGGCTTTCCCGGGAGCAGCCCGATCCGCGCGTTCGCGAGCCCAGGACGCGAAGTTCCCGAAGTGTCGTACGAGATCTCCACCCGATCGAAGACCCGAAGGCTCGTCAAGCGTCGATAGGTGTTGTCCGAGGCGCTCAGCTGGAACCGCTGGTCCGGCCGCAGGAAGATATGGCTCAGCAGCGCTTTCGGTTTATATGGGAGTGGTCCTTGGTGGAGTATCCTATAGTTCTGGAAAAGAGTGGTGTCCGACTGGACCTCCTTGCCAACACGTTGTGTGCGAATGGTCACGTTCTCGATCGTGAAGACGGTCGCCTCGGGCGTTCCCATCAACCCACGGTCGGTACGGCTGTAAGGGCGTTCCAAGCGCATCATGATGTCCACTTGGTGCTCACCCACCGTAGGGTCCGCATCGTACATGACAAGGTCCTTGGAAAAGAACAGGTATCCAAGTTCCTTCAAGCGATCGGTGATCCGGACGCGTTCGGCATCCAGTACATCGGCATCGAAGCGGTCGCCTGTCCGCAACAGGCTCTGCTCCATGGATGCTTGGACATACACGCGAATGGTAGGGTCATCCACGGTGAAGCCGATCCTCCTGTATGTATACGCAGGTCCAGGTACGATGGTGTATGTCACTTCCGATTTCGGCTGTCTGTAGGGTCGCCCCCGGTTGCTCCTGAACCACGTGCGCCGCCGGTCATGGATGCTATCCGAGACCGTAGCGTCCAAGTAGCCTTCCTTGCGCATGTATAGCCTGAGCTGGTCAGTGGATCGCTCGGTCAGGGTGGAGTCCAGCAGCACGGGTGCTTCCCCAGTACGCTGCCTGGATATATGGTCACAGGTTCTGGTGCGCTTACCGCGTTCGATGCGCTCGGCGTTCCGCGCTATGCAAAGGCTGTCCCGCCCCATGCGCTTTCGCAGTACCGCCTGGGGATCACGAAGGTTGTACAGGTACAGATACAGCGGTACGCCGAGGATACGTTTGTTCGGCTTCTGTTTCACAATGGAGGCCAGGTCGAACGGGTCCACGCTCTTTTCGCTGACCTTGATCAGGTTCCGCTTCAACAGTCGATCCCCATCCACCACCCGTTTGGTAGGGTCGCAACCATATAGCACCAATAGGGTGAACAGGAGAGGGATATGACGGGAACGAGATCGCAAGCAGTCTGGGCCTGCCTAATTTGCGCACCTGCAAGGCCTGCCCCTGGGGCAGTGCCAAATATACCTTGCGGTGTTGAGCATGAAGCCCATACTCAAGCTTGCCCGTTCATTGCGACAGAAGAAATTCCGCGATGAGCATGGTCTCTTTCTGGTGCAAGGCCCCAAAATGGTTCGAGAATTGATCAACGCGGAATGGCCCTTTGTTTCGATCCTGGCAACGACCGAGGCGGCATTGCGATCGGGCTTGTCGGAAGCCATCATCGTGCCAGCGCATGAGTTGGACCGTATCGGGACCTTGGAAAGCGGAAATGAGGTGGTCGCATTGGCACGGAAACCGGATCAAGCGTTTCGGAAAAAGCCACGGACCGATGAACTGATCCTTGCGCTGGATGGAATAGCGGACCCCGGGAACTTGGGGACGGTGATACGCGTGGCCGATTGGTTCGGGATCGATCGGGTATGGTGCGGCAACGGAAGTGTAGAGGTATACAATCCGAAATGCGTTCAGAGCAGTATGGGTGCCATCTTTCGAGTGAGCGTGGATTACGCGGATCTTACCGAAGTGTTGACCACCGAGCGGGATGATGGATCAACGATCTACTTCGCCACCATGGATGGGAGGTCGGTGTTCAAGGAGCGCTTGGCGCGAAGAGCAGTGCTCGTCCTGGGCAATGAGTCGCACGGTATTTCAGAGGCTGTTCTTTCATCCGGGGGGATCAAGGTCGGAGTCCCCGGGAAAGGAGGAGCGGAATCGCTGAATGTGGCGATGGCCGCAACTGCTTTGTGCACCGAGTTCTCGCGTCAGCGGAGTTCGGAGTAACGGACCGCCACCCGGTCGGCCACCCTTTGTCCATCCATTGCAGCGCTGACGATGCCACCGGCATAGCCAGCGCCCTCGCCACAGGGGTACAGACCCGCAATTTGCACATGCTCCAGTGATCTCGGATCCCTGGGAATGCGCACCGGGGAACTGGTGCGTGACTCAACGGCCACCACCACCGCCTCGTTCGTTCGATAGCCCCGGATCTTTTTTCCGAATTCCTTCAAGCCTTCGCGAAGGCGAACGGCGACCTCTTCCGGAAGCAACTGATCAACGCGGTAGGGTACGATGCCGGGCGGGTAGGAGCACTCAGGTAGGTCGGCCGAGTGCTTGCCGATGATGAAATCCTCCATTCGCTGTGCAGGTGCCGATTGGCGCTCCCCTCCTGCTCTCCACGCGGCACGTTCCACGTCTTGCTGGTAGTGCATGCCTCTCAAGGCACCATGCATCTCATCAGGAACGGAGCTCAACATGGACCCTGAAAGACCGACCACGACCCCTGAATTGGCGAACGGGTTGTTGCGCTTGCTGGGGCTCCAACCGTTGGTTACGACCTCATCGTTGGAGGTAGCGCAGGGTGCGATGATCCCACCCGGGCACATGCAGAACGAGTACACGCCCAGCCCATTGACCTGTTGGACAAGGCTGTAGCTGGCGGGTGGCAGGTAGGGATCACGCACATCGCAGTGGTACATCGCACGGTCGATGATGGCTTGCGGGTGTTCGATACGCACACCCAACGCGAAGTCCTTTCGTTCGATCGTGATGCCCTTGGCCAGCAGCAGTTCGAAGATGTCCCTTGCGGAATGGCCCGTGGCGAGCACCACGGAATCCGCACGATGTTCGCTTCCATCCGCGGTCAGGACACCACGGGCGATGGAGCCCTCGACCAGTATATCGATGACCCGGCTGTTGAAGTGGACCTCTCCTCCAGCGGCTGTGATGGCCTCGCGCATGGCCGTAATGATCGCAGGCAGCTTGTTCGTACCGATATGCGGATGTGCATCAACACGGATATCCGGCGATGCTCCGAAATCGACGAGCAGGTCCAGCACGGAACCGACATCACCCCGCTTGTGGCTCCGGGTATAGAGCTTCCCATCACTGTATGTCCCGGCACCTCCTTCGCCGAAGCAGTAGTTGCTGTCGGGATCCACCACATGGAACTTATTGATCGCGGCAAGGTCCCTGCGTCGCGCACGTACATCCTTTCCTCGTTCCAGGAGAATGGGGCGCAGGCCATGCTGGATGCATCGCAGCGCGCTGAACAGACCCGCCGGTCCGCAGCCCACAATGATCACGGGTTCGCCGCTCCGGACATCGTTGATCGCAGGTGGTGGTCCGGGTTCGGCCTGTTCCACATCGGAGACGGACACTCGAAGGCGGACAAGGGGTTGCTTGCTTCGTGCGTCGATGGAACGTTTCAGGATCCTTGTTGCGACCACGACATCCAGTGGCATTCCTGCCTCTTCCGCGGCCGCGTCTCGTACCAGCACGGGGTCCGACGCTTCCCGGGGGGACAATGCGATGTCCACCACCTGCTCCATGCGTTATCCTTCGAAGGTGAAGGAGAGCACCCAGGTCTTGGAGCGGAGGCTCTCGATCGGCACACTGAAGCGGGTGCCATCGTCAATGAGCAGGTTCGGGAAACCGTATGCCGCCTTCAACTCGACACCGAACTTGAAATAGGTGAGGAACATGTCCATGCCACCGCCCACTTCAACGCCGTAATCGTACTTGGCCAACTTCACGACCACCTCATCATCCAAGGTGTTGTCCACGTCCTTTTGGCTGGCCATGTCGATCCCGAACTTTCCGCCGCCGATCAGGTACACGGCGAAGTTGTTGATCCTGGCGCTCCGATACTTCATGAGCAAGGGGAACTCCAAATAGGTGCTCTCCACCGGCTTCTGGAAATACACGGAGCCACCATCCGGCTCCTGGAATTGATATTGGAGGATGCGCTCCTGAAAGGAAAGGGTCGGAAGGAAGCGGAGGCTGAGAAAGGGGTTCACGTTCAGCGAGGCAACGATACCGAGGTTGAACCCGGGTTGTTTCAAATGCTGAAGCACCATCAACGAATCCTGGTAAGGTGCTTCCGGCTTCAGTTTGACGGTGAAGTCGCTCGTGTTGTAACTCAACAGGAATCCGAAATGCAATCGATGCAGGTCGAAATTCGGAAGGTTCTCCACCTTGATGCCATTCTGGGCGCTCATGTTCCCGACCTGGACGAAGGACAGTACCACGAGCAAGGACGAAAGGCGATTCAGGAGATCCATCGAATAGGCAACGAAAGTAGGTAAGGATCGTTGTGCAGTGCCGGTCCGGAGGGTGTACCTTCTGCGTATCAAGCGGCTTTTCTGGCGATGTAGAGCGCAGCGATACCGCCGGTAAGCGACGTCGCGTTGCACGAACCGCCGCCTGCACGTTCCAGAAGCTGCAGGAATTCGGGGCCTTCAGGGAACGCATCCACGCTTTTCGGCAGGTATGTGTATGCTGCGCTGTCCTTGCTCACGGTGCGGCCTATCAATGGCATCACCCGATGGAAGTAGAACCGGAACAGCTGGCGCATCGGGGTGTGCTGCGGTTTGGAGAACTCCAATACGAACAGCCTGCCATTCGGCTTCAGCACGCGGAACATTTCCGCCAAGCCTTTCTCCAGGTCCTCGAAATTGCGCACGCCGAAGGCCACGGTGACCGCGTCGAAGGTGGCATCGGGGAAGGGTAGTGCAGTGGAATCGGCTTGGGTCAGGGTTATCCTTTTATCGAGCCCTCGCTTCTTCACCTTCAACCGACCGTGTTCCAGCATGCCTTCGGAGATGTCGATCCCCGTTACACGCTCCACTTCGGGGGCGGCCATGATGGCCAGATCGGCAGTGCCGGTGGCCACGTCCAACAAGTGTTGAACGGGTTCCTGGCCGACCGATCGGACCACCTTGCGACGCCAGCCCTGATCGATCCCAAGGGAGAACAAGCGGTTCAAGAGGTCATACTTCGGGCTGATGGCGTCGAACATGTGCTCCACCTGCTCACGCTTGGAACCATCCGTGGAATAAGGGGTCACCTTCATTGCAATAGCTTGAGGCGTTCCGCTTCAGCTCTGAAGCGTTCTGGATCGACAGGCACCACACCGACCTCTTCGCAGACCAATCCACCGGCAAGGTTCGCCAAGGCGGCGATATGTTGAATGGGCAGACCCTGTGCCAGGGCCAAGGTCGCCACCGCGATCACCGTATCCCCAGCGCCGCTCACATCGGCGATCTTCCGGCGGTGGGCCGGGTATATGTGTTCGCCACTGCTATCATGGATGTACACGCCGTGCTCGCTCATGGTGACCATGGTGGCCTTGTTGCCCAGTTCCGAGCCCAATCGCTCCACGGCACTACGGACCGACCCGAGGTCGCCGCTGTGCACTTCAACCTTCAGCCCTTCGCGTAATTCCTTCAGGTTGGGCTTGAACAGGTCGACCCCGCGATAGGCCAGGAAGTTCCTGGTCTTGGGGTCCACGGCGATGGGTATGCCTGCAGCCTTGCCCAACGCGATGA
>JAGQVV010000328.1 GCA_020437805.1 Flavobacteriales bacterium | reverse complement strand
ACGCCAGCCCCGGCACCGAAGCAGGAATGTGGAGGAGTTGGGGTTGGTTGTGTTGGGGGCGTTGGTCGGAACATCGACGACTGAATTCGCTTTACTTTGATGACAATGAAATTCTGGGCCGGCGTCACCGACAACAACTGGTACACCTTCCTCGCCGAACACGGCTTGGATGAGGTGAACTTCTGGCGGCCATCACCGGGGCCGTACTTCACGACCTTGCCAGCAGGCACGCCCTTTCTTTTTAAGTTGAAGGCACCATACAACCACATCGCGGGCGGCGGCTTCTTCGTGCAGTACTCATCCCTTCCGTTGGAGATGGCTTGGGATGCGTTCAAGGAGAAGAACGGGGCGCCCTCGTTCGCGTTGTTCAACAAGACCATCCGGGAATACCGGAAGCTGCCCAAGGGACCATTGGAAATGGCTTGCAATGTGCTGGTGCAGCCGTTCTTCTTTCCGAAGGAGAAGTGGATCGAAGTGCCGGCATGGGCCAACTCCATCGTGCAGGGCAAGACCTTCGATACGGAGACCAACGAAGGCGCGTGGCTCTGGAACGAAGTGCAACAGCGCCTGCAAGACCATGCCATCCAAGACCTCGTGGCAGAACCGGCGGCGGAATACGGCGGACCACGATACGGCGAACTCTTCCTCACGCGCAGCCGCTTGGGGCAGGGCGCCTTCCGGGTGTTGGTGAGCGAGGCCTACGGGAAGCGCTGTGCCATAACGGGCGAGTCGACCTTGCCGGTGCTGGAGGCTGCGCACATCAAGCCGTATGAGCTGGAGGGGCCACACAGGATCACGAACGGCATGCTGCTGCGCTCCGACTTCCACAAGCTCTTTGATGCCGGACTGGTAACCGTGACGCCCGAAATGCGAGTGCGCGTGAGCGACCGCATCCAAGAGCAGTACTTCAACGGCAAGGCCTATTACCGCTTGCACGACCAGCCGCTGGCCGTGATCCCCAAACTGACCAGCCAGCAGCCCGATCCCGAGTTCCTGCGCTGGCATTTGACTGAACGCTTTGTTGGCTAAACACTACCACCGATGATCAGCGACCAACTACGCAATGAACTGCTGGCCTTCCGCAAGGAGCGCGACTGGGAGCAGTTCCACAACCTGCGGACCCTGAGTACCAGCATTGCCCTCGAAGCCGCCGAGCTGATGGAGCATACCCAATGGGCGAAAGATGCCGACCTGCCCACCCTGGCCACCGAGCACCGCGATGGCCTGGCCGAAGAGATGGCCGACATTGCCATCCTGCTTACCTATCTGGCCCACGACCTGGGAGTGGACCTCGAAACCGCCGTGCGCCTTAAGACAGCCAAGAACGCCGCCAAATACCCGGTGGAGAAGGCGAGGGGGGTGGCAACGAAGTGGGATCGGTTGTAGGGTATTCGACGAGGTATATCTTACGACATCATGAGTGACGAGGAATCTGGCAAGATGCCTGTGGTCAGCGAGCCACTGAATGAGTTCGGCTCAAGTTGGACCGAGGACAAGGCCAACATGGTCTTTGAGTATGCCAAGGCCTACCTCACTGCCATGAAGAACCAGCGTTTCCAGTTGCTTTACTTCGATGGCTTCGCCGGTTCGGGTGATGTGCAATTGAAGGATGAAACGCTCATGGAAAGCGTCGCATTGCGCGTGATGGGTATCTCGGAGCCACGGCGATTTGACCGTTACGTAATGGTGGAACTCGGGAAGAAGAAGGCAACCAGCTTGCGGGAAAAACTCGGTGAACGGTTCCCAGTCCTCCAAGACCGCACGTGGGTCATTGAGGATGATTGCAATGCTCAGTTGCGGAACTTGAGCGAGTACTTGAAAGCGAACTCATACCACCGCGTGCTGGCGTTCCTTGATCCGTGCGGCATGCAAGTAGACCATGCGGCCGTGGAGACGTTGAAGGATCTACATGCCGATGTCTGGATCCTCTTCCCGTCTGGCATTGGCGCGAACAGGAACCTGTTCCGGGATGTGTCCAAGATGAAGCCCGAGAACTTCAAGAGCGTGGAGCGCATCTTGGGCATCACCGAGCAGGAGATCCGGGAGCACTACTATGAACCGACGCTGTTCGACGGGATCACGGACAAGCGCGACGGCGGTATCGAGCGTACGTTGGAACTTTACCGCACCAAACTCCAGCAGCTGTTCAAGCACGTGTCGAAGACCAAGGAGATCCGAAACTCAGGTGGTGGCATCATGTACCACCTGCTCATGACCTCACAGGAACCTTTGGCGATCAGGATAGCGGACCACATCATAAAGAAGTACAGTGGCAGAAAGTAGCATCGAGTGGACCGAGCTCACCTGGAACCCCACCACGGGTTGCGACAAGCTCAGCGCGGGCTGTAAGTTTTGCTACGCTGAGGTGATGAGCCGCCGCCTGCACGCCATGGGCCTTGAGAAGTACAAGGACAACTTCGCTGTGCGGGTCCATCCCGATGCCTTGGCCGATCCCTTCAAGTGGAAGGGTGGCAAGCTGGTGTTCGTGAACAGCATGAGCGACCTCTTTCACGAGGCCGTGCCGCTCACCTACATCATGATGGTCTTTGAGGTGATGAACCTGACTCCGCAGCACACTTACCAAGTGCTAACCAAGCGGGCCGACCGCCTTGCCGAAGTGGCAATGCACCTAGACTGGACGCCTAATATTTGGATGGGCGTGAGCGTGGAGGACAAACGCGTATTGCACCGCATCAATGGGTTGCGCAGCACACCGGCGCAGGTGAAGTTCCTCTCCTGCGAACCGCTGATCGGACCGCTGCCCGGCATGGACCTGCGTGGCATCGATTGGGTGATCGTTGGCGGGGAGAGCGGCCGCAAGCCCCGGCCCATGCACGAGGGGTGGGTGCTGGACATCAAGCAGCAGTGCGAAGTGTACGGAGTGGACTTCTTCTTCAAGCAATGGGGCGGCACCAACAAGAAGAAGGCGGGAAGAGTGCTGGAGGGAAGGACCTGGGATGCGATGCCGGTGGTGGCTTAGTCTACCTCGCAAATTGATCTTCGTCGTTCATTATAGTGAAGATCGTGGCGATTGCCATGGTATCCCGGTCTCATCGAACATCTTTCGATAAACCTCTCGCTGCACGGCGCATTTCTCTGGTAATGGCGTGGTCCCTTCGTTTCCTATCTCGTTCATCATAAATGAACCGCTTTCGCAACATGCTCATCTCGTTGGTTGCGTCCAGATGCTGCTTAGGCTCAAGCAAGATATCGGTGCGCATTCGGACTAGGTCTTCTGCATTCGACTGCCTACCATCGCGAACACAGTCCAGGTCAATTAGAACGTAGACAAAGCCACCTACAATCTCTCTGTGCAGAAGTGTTTCGGTCGCGGTAGTCACCATATTCCCGGACAAAGGGTATATCGGGGTTCCCTGCCGAAAGTAGAATGTTGCGGCGCTGTCCATGAAGTCATACAACTGGTTCAGGTCTTTCTTGCTCAAAGTGGCACCCCCAAGGATATGTATGGCCGCTTCTATAGTGTTGATCCGAACGCTCTTCCCATGGCCGTTGTGAATCGTGTCTACTTCGGTAGCGAACCCATCAAGCGGTGTTCGCAGGAATTGCTCGATGCGAATGGGCATGATAGTGTCCCAATACATGCTATCCAATTGCGTCGGCTGCGCGCGAACAAGCGTGGTGTTCAACAACCCGCATATTCCGAATATCACTCTAGAATAGCAGTGCATCGTGTTGCTCAATTCAGATCCAACTTCCGCACCATCGGTTCGTAGGCCGGGCTGAGCCCGCGCAAAAGTTCCTACCTGCTCTCCAACTCATTCCTTAGGCGTATGGTCTCCTAGTTCAGCGAATCGATGGTGACCACGTAACCCTTCATGATGCCGCGAAGGACTTCCGCCTCTTTCCGCGCCTTCTCCAGATCGTAATTGCCTCGACGCAAAGAGGAGCGCAATGAGTCAACCTGCATGCGCTGTGTGTCCATCTCGGCCATGATCTGTTCGTTCTCCAGGCGCAGCCATTCGTACTTGTCCAGCATGGTGCTCAATAAGGTTTCCAGCGAATCGCAGGATGGTTGAGCGTTCGATGGGAGGAAGGCGAAGAGGAGCAGGGCGATGAGGAGGGGGCGCATGGTTCAATTCTGGCTGTGTTTCTTCACCACTGGCTCAAAGGCCGAGGCAGGCGTTGTCAAGATCGTCGTCAGCGCCACGGGCTCGCCCGGTCTCATCCACCACATCCACCAGGAAACTTGTGCTGTGCTTGATCATTGGTCGGTCCACCATGGAACAAGTGAGTCAGGCACATTGCAAATCACGCGTTCAGTTACTCGCATATCCCACGTACTGTCCGTCCGCATCTCATTGTAGAAGTACGCTTTGTGAACTTGGCATGTACATGCGTCCATGGCGAGAGTCATGCTGAAGATACGGGGCCCCTTCTCCCAATTGCCCCAGCAAGAGCTGACGTAATGCATGCCCATCCCTTTCAGCAATGTATCGATGTAGATACTGTCCTTAGTGATGACGGGCAACGTGTCAATGATAGGGTACAGGCCGGAATAGTCGTAAACATAATGTTCGCAAGGCCCGGGCAATGAGCCTCGCACATCTTTTCGGCCGACTACTATCAACGTGCGTTGCACCTTGTTGGTGTCTGTTACCGGTTCCATGCCAACAGTTCTTTCGTGGTCGTCTGCGTTTGGCTGAGGCCCGCAACTGGACAAGGCGAGCACCCCGATCAGGTACAATGCTCGCATCGCTCAACTCTGAACCAACTTCCTCACCATCGTCAAGATCGTCGCGATCGCCACAGTCTCCCCGGTCTCATCCACCACATCGACCAAGAACTTCACAATGCCCGTAGCGATATCCGCGCCCTTGGGACTGTCCTCCGTCTTGGGCTTCTTCTCCTGGTCCA
>JAGQVV010000048.1 GCA_020437805.1 Flavobacteriales bacterium | reverse complement strand
GGTGCAGCGGATGAGACCACAACCGAGGAGATCCTCCAAGGTGGCCTCACGATCGGAGCTACCTACTACATCCGCGTGTATGACTACGCACACGGTTCCGACCTGCACAACTTCGACATCTGCGTGACCGAGGGTTTCATTGCCCCCCCACCGGCCAACGACCTGTGCGAGGACGTTACCCCGAGCGACCTCACAGTGGGCGGTTCGGTCACTTTCTCGGGTAACAACATCGGCGCTACCGACACCGAAGGTTTGGGTGAGCCGAACGTGTGGCACGCCTTCACTATTACCGAGTGTGCCGATCTGGTGATCGACTACTGTGGTACCGACCCTGCCTTCGGCAACGGTTTCACCGCCCTGTTCATCGGCTGCCCGAACGAAAGCGACATCACCGCCGATTCCTTCGATGCCACCACCTGCCCGGACGGGAACTTCTCCCTCTTCTACAACTCAGTGCCTGCTGGGACCTACTACTATGCCGTGATGCTGGATCCGGCGAACGGTGCTGAAGGCGAGTACACGATCAACGTAGCGGCTTCTGCGGCCGTGGTGCCTTGCCCAGAGGTCCCTGCCAACGACATGTGCATGGATGCCATGATGCTGACCGCTGGTATGGACTGCGTGCCAACGACCTTCAGCACGGCAGGTGCCACACAGGATCTGGACCCGATCACCTGCGGTGGCTTCACTTCGCCGGATGCCCTCGATGTGTTCTTCACATTCGTGGCCACCAGTGAGACGCACGAGATCACGGTGAACGGTTTCGAAGCTGCCGATGCAGTGCTGGAACTGTTGGAAGGCGATTGCGGTTCCTTGGTGTCCTTGGCCTGTGCCGATGCTACCTTCCCGGGTTCAGCTGATGAGACCACCACCGAGGAGATCCTCCAAGGCGGCCTTACGATCGGTGCCACCTACTATGTGCGTGTGTATGACTACGCGCATGGTTCCGACCTGCACAACTTCGACATCTGCGTTACCGAAGGTTTCATTGCCCCCCCACCGGTCAACGACCTGTGCGAGGACGTGACCCCGGTGGACCTTGCTCTTGGTGCCAGTGTTGCATTCACCGGTAACAACATCGGAGCCACCGACACCGAAGGTTTGGGTGAGCCGAACGTATGGCACGCTTTCACCATTACCGAGTGTGCCGATCTGGTGATCGACTACTGCGGTACCGACCCTGCCTTCGGCAACGGGTTCACCGCCCTGCACATCGGTTGCCCAAGTGAGGGAACCATCACCGCCGATTCCTTCGATGCCACCACCTGCCCGGACGGGAACTTCTCCCTCTTCTACAACTCAGTGCCGCCTGGCACCTACTACTATGCCGTGATGCTCGATCCGCAAAATGGTGCTGAAGGCGACTACACGATCAATGTGACCGCCAATACTGCTGTGGTTCCTTGCCCCGATGCGCCGGCCAATGACATGTGCGCTGGTGCCATGATGTTGACCTCCAACCTTACCTGCATGACCACGGCCTTTACCACCGCCGGTGCCACCCAGGACCTGGCTCCGATCCTGTGCAATGGCTTCACCTCGCCCGATGCCTTGGACGTGTACTTCACGTTCGTGGCCACCGCCGAGGAGCATACCATCACGGTGAACGGTTTCGCCGGTGCTGATGCTGTGCTGGAGTTCTTCACAGGCGACTGCAATAACTTGGTCGCTGTTGGATGCACGGATGACACCTTCCCGGCTTCTGGTACTGAAGATGCGCAAGAAGTGATGGTGCAATCCGGTCTGGAGATCGGTACTACCTACACCGTGCGTGTGTATGACTACGCACACGGTTCCGACCTGCACAACTTCGATATCTGCGTGACCGGTGACATCTTCGAAAGCATCACCGAGAACAACGCTTCTGACTGGAGCATCTTCCCGAACCCTGCCAACGGCACCTTCAACATCCAGTACGCTGGTGAGAGCGGCTTGGGCAATGTGGAAGTTTTCGATGTGGCCGGCCGTACGGTGTACGCCGAGCGCGCCCAGTTGAACAATGGTGCAGTACGCACCATCGAACTGAACGGTGTTAGCGCTGGTTCCTACACGGTGCGCATCACCATGAACGGTGTGCAGACCGCACAGCGTTTGTTGGTGGACTGATCGCAAGATCCGATCCTTGGAAAAAGGGCCGCTCCGCAAGGGGCGGCCCTTTTGTATTCCGCTCAGGTCGGCTTCCAAGTACAGGGCCTATTTTTGGAGGCACCGGTCCACTTACCTGTGTGAACTTGCCCTTATGAAACCCCGATCCCTTTCCGGCCTTTGCTTGGCCTTCCTCGCTTTATTGAGTATTCCGCTCCTTGGCCAAAGCGGGTCCAGTGGCCCCAAGCATGGCTCCAAGTTCGCCGTGCGCGCAGCGGAAGGACCGAACACGGTGAGCACGCCACGCGGTGATGCCAACGACGAATGCGTATCGGCGACCCCGGTGGATGTAACGGCCACGTGCACCCCCGTGAACTACGATGCGACCCTCGCTACGCAATCCATGGACCCGGTGCTGTGCAACGGCTTTGCCAGTCCGGTGGCAAACGACCTGTGGTACAGCTTCGTGGCCACCACGGCGGTAACCTACATCGAAGTGGAAGGGACCTTGACCTTCGATCCGGTGCTGGAAGCATTCAGCGGCACCTGTGGGGACCTGACATCATTGGCTTGTGCCGACGCCACCTTTCCACCCGACCCCCCGGCCAATTCCTTGGAGACCTTGACCCTGGAGACCGAGGTGGGCAGCACCTACTACTTGCGTGTCTATTCCTACTGGAACCCGATACCGGAGGATCTCGCCTTTACGCTCTGCATCCATGAAGGCAGCGCGGCCCCGGTGAACGACCTGTGCAGCGCGGTGACAGCGGAACAACTTGTTGCCGGCACTTCAATTCCCTTCAGCGGGGACAATACAGGGGCGTTGGACACCGAGGGACTGGGCGCGGGTTCGGTTTGGCACGCCTTCGCCATTGTCGAGACCATGGACGTTATCGTGGACTATTGCGGGACACCGGGCTTCGGTAGTGCTTTCGAAGCGCTGTACATGGGATGCCCTTGGACCACGATCCTGCCTGCCGACTCGATGAACACCACGGCTTGTGAGGATGGGTCGATGACCTTGTACTTCGCTAACCTGTGCCCCGGAACGTACTACTACGCGGTACGCTTGGATGCGGACGCTGGTGCCGTAGGGGAGTATATGCTCAACGTGGCGGGCAGTGCCTCCTCCATCGCGTATTGCGCTGCCGGTGCCGAGCGATGTGATGAATACATCGCACGTGTTACGATCGGCTCCATTGACAACATGAGCGAATGTGCGGATGGTCCTTCGGTGGACTACACGGCGCAGGGCACCGATATCGAGCAAGGCGAAAGCGTTCCGATCACCGTGTTGAACGGGCCTGTGATCTATGACGAGGATGCCGTTACCGTGTGGGTGGATTGGGACCAGGATGGTACGTTCTGCCAAACCAACGAGGACTTCGTGCTGGTGAACGACGGGACCGGTGCGAGCTTCACAGGTGCGATCACGGCACCCATCGATGCGCTATTGGGAACGACCCGGATGCGGGTGCGCATGGCCTACAACGAAAGCCCACGGCCCTGTGGTTTCGCCGAATGGGGCGAGGTGGAGGACTACAGCGTGGTAGTAACGGCATTCTTGGGGATACGGGAATTGGGCACTGCGGAATGGAGCGTATTCCCCAACCCGAGCAACGGCACCATGAGCGTGCGCTATGGCGGTGCGGAAGCGCTGGTGCAACTGGAATTGTTCGATGCGCTTGGTAGGAGCGTGCATCAGGAGCAGCGAACGCTGTTGACCGGTCAGTCAGTGGAATTGGCGTTTTCCGGATCCTTGGCACCCGGTTCCTACACACTGCGTATGCGCACCGAAGTTGGTGCTTCCGAGCAGCGTGTGGTGATCCGCTGATCGAACCATCGGTCACAGCGGTAGGGACGAACTTTCAGCGTGGGCCAAGGTCCATGGTAGCCACGCACCGATCGTGGAAAAACACATGGTCAAGCCGTGCCGGAACCGGCGTTGTGCGTTCCATCTTTGTACTTCCGAACCCGAACTTTTAGAACTTGAACATGCTTCAACCATACGCTGCGTACAGCAAGAAACTGTTGACCCTGGCCCTCGTCACGTGCATCGTGGCGGTATCCGGCCTGCAGGCACAAACGGTCCATTCCAACCTGCAAGCCCATTTGGGTAGCCATCCACTGGCGATCGGACCGGTGGTACCCATTGATGGCGATGGTCCTGCCGAAGGTGGCACGCCGCCCAATACCCTGTGTACTGGAGCCACTGTTGAGGCGCTCGAGGTGGATGGGTCCTTGGTCCGTAACGGTGACAACACCGGCGCCCTGGACGATTGGTTCTTCGGGGTCCCTGTTGTATGGGAAGGCTTCACCACGAGCGAGTGCGCAAATGTGAGCATCCAATACTGTGGTACCGATCCCGCCTACGAAGCGGCGCTCTTGTACCTGGGATACGGTTGCCCGCTTTCCAACTACGCGGTCATTCCGGAGAGCGCTGTCACCGATCAAAGCTGCGGCGATGGGAACTTCGAGCTCACCATTACACAGCTCGCACCAGGCACGTACTACTACCCGATCCTGATGGTCCCGGGTTCCTCCGAAGGGCCATACACCCTTACCATTTCCGCTACGGCGTGCACCAACACGCCACCGCCGAGCGCACTTTGCGATGGTGCGATCGCCTTGACGGTGAACGAGACCTGCGAAGGCGTTGCTGGTTCGGCCGAGAATGCGACCGTGGCCGGTACGATCAGCGGTGGTTGCGAGGGCGGTGACCCTTCCGACGGCATCTGGTACTCGTTCGTGGCCACCAATACCCAGCATGGCGTGTACGTGGACCCGAGCGCGGATTACAGCGCTGCGGTGGATGTGTTCGTGGGCTCTTGCGCCACACCGGGCTTGTTCACCTGCTTCGTGGCACCGACCGTTGATATCGATATCGACCTGCAACTCTCGAGCCTGACCATTGGGGAGACCTATTACATACGGGTGTACGACTGGTTCGCAGGGGAGCCTGTGTCCAATACGTTCACCATTTGTGTGACCGGAGAACCCGCCCTGCCATGCGACGCGGACGCGGGATCGATCACGGCGGACGTGGCCTCCTTCTGCTACGAGGATGAGACCATCACCTTGAGCGCTACACCGAACGGTGATGATGTGGTGCCCGAAGGGTTTGAGACGGTCTATGTGCTCACCATGGGCGAGGACCTGGTGATCATGCAGGCCGGTGCTACGCCGAGCTTCGATGTTGATGCGGTCGGTGGGTATACCATCCATACGCTGGTTTACGATCCGAACACCTTGGACCTGGGCAGCATCGAGATCGGTGTTACGACCGGAGGCGATGTGAACGCGTTGTTGATCCAAGGCGGCGGAACGATCTGCGGCAGCTTGGACGTTGGTGGAGCGCCGATCCTGGTGGAATTGTGCTGCGATGCGGAAGCGGGTACGATCACGGCGGACATGGACCTGGTGTGCTATGACGCGGATGAGGTGCTGATCTCGGCCACGGGGAATGGCGACGAGGTCGTGCCCGATGGTTTCGAAGTAGCATACGTGCTTACCAGCGGTGTGGACTTGTTGGTGGAGGACGTTGATGTCATTTCCAGCTTCATAGTGTCAGCCGAAGGCGACTACACCATCCATACCTTGGTATACGACCCGAACACCTTGAGCCTTGACGTCATTGTACCAGGCTTCACCACGGCCTTCAATATCAATGGGGCACTGATCCAAGGTGGCGGTACGATCTGTGGCAGCTTGGATATGACAGGCGCGCCGATCACCGTTGGCGAATGCTGCCCTGCCGATGCCGGCACCTTGAGCGCGAACGGAGGAACGGCCTGCTACGTGGATGGTATGGCGACCGTGAGTGCAACCGCGAATGGCGATTCGGAGGTGCCCGATGGCTTCGAAACGGTGTACGTACTTACCATGGGCGAGGACCTTGTGATCATGCAGACCGGTACCTCACCAAGCTTTGAAGTGGATGCGCTCGGCAACTATACCATCCACACCTTGGTGTACGACCCGAACACTTTGGACCTTGGCATCATCGAGATCGGTGTTACCACTGGCGGCGATGTGAACGCATTACTGATCCAAGGCGGCGGAACGATCTGCGGCAGCCTGGACGTTGCCGGTGCTCCTGTCGCTGTGATCGAGTGTTGTGATGCCGCCGCAGGAACAATGACGCCGGACAACGAGTCCATTTGCCTCGTCGACGGAACGGCCACGGTCAGTGGTACACCGAATGGTGATATCGTGATCCCGTCCGGATTCCAGAAAACATACTTCTTGAGCACCGGGGATGAAGCGGTGATCGTACAGGCCAACGTCGAACCGACCTTCTCCGTGACCATGATCGGCGCGTACACGATCCATACTTTGGTGTACGACCCCAATACCTTGGACCTCGGGTCGGTTGAGCTGGGTGTCACCACGGTGGCCGAGGTGAAAGCGGTGTTGATCGAAGGCGGCGGAACGATCTGCGGCAGCGTGGATGTTACGGGAGCCACGACGACCGTGGACGATTGCTGCGCGCAGGATGCGGGTACGATCACAGCGAATGCGGAAAGCGTATGCCTGGAGGACGGAAGGGCCACGGTCCGAGCCACACCGAACGAGGACGCCGTTGTTCCTGACGGGTACGAAGTCGTGTTCGTGCTCACCTTCGGCGAGGACCTGGTGATCATGCAGGCCGACGCGGAGCCGAGCTTTGACGTGGAGGAGGCGGGCAGCTACATCATCCACACGCTCGTGTATGACCCCAATACCTTGGATCTGGGTGTGATCGAATTCGGGGTCACCACGGCGGGTGAGGTGAACGCCTTGTTGGTACAAGGTGGTGGTTCCGTATGCGCCAGTCTGGATCTCGTAGGTGCCCCGACCGAGGTGCAGGACTGCACGCCGGTCAATGACGATTGTATGAACGCGATCGAACTGACCATCAACCCGGTGGAGGATTGCCCTGCCGCAGCGGTAGCGGGTGACAATACCAATGCGACCCAAGAGGACGGCAACGAGCCGGGATGCGACGAGACCACCGTCTCTTTCGCGGATGTATGGTACAGCTTCAATAGCGGCTCGAATACCGAAGTGACCCTGGATCTGGACCCAATGGATATGGAGAGTTGGGGTGTAACCGTCAGCGACGCGTGCATGGGTGGAACGGAGATCGCCTGCAGGGTTGACCCGACCGATCCGATCGTATTGACCACCGCTGAGAACACAACGTACTGGGTACGCGTGTTCAGCAACCTCGAGACCGGGGCCGGTGGGGAGTTCACACTGTGCCTGAGCGGAGCCACGCCAACCTTTATCTGTGACGGTGGCGAGGTGAGCGGCAACGAAGGCCTCACCAGCATCAGCGTATGCCAGGACGCCAGTGTGGATGTGATCGACTTCAGCACCACAAGCACTTCCGATGAAGCGTACAGCTACGTAGTGACCGATGAAGCGGACGTGATCGTCGCGCTGATGGCAGGCAACTCCATGGACTTCAACATGCTCGCGGTGGGGAGTTACCGTGTGTACGGGTTCTCGCA
>JAGQVV010000327.1 GCA_020437805.1 Flavobacteriales bacterium | reverse complement strand
CCTCCGTCACCTCACACAACACCTCGCCGGTCTCATCGTCCTTTACCACGGTGCCCAGTGGCAGTTCGATCAGCTGGTCCTTACCACTTGCGCCGGAGCTCTGGTTGCTGCTGCCCACCTGCCCGTCCTCGGCGATCACGTGCTTGGTATAGCGCAGGTGCAGCAGCGTCCAGAGTTGAGCGTTGCCACGCACGATGATGTGCCCGCCGCGTCCACCGTCGCCACCATCGGGGCCGCCCTTGGGCATGTACTTCTCCCGCCGCAGGTGGCTGCTGCCCTTGCCCCCCTTGCCGGAGCGGCATTCAATGCGGATGTGGTCGATGAAGTTCATGGTGCGAACACCGGAGGTGCAAAGGTCGGGAAAGAACAGGGAGGGCCCGCTGGTCCTGTGTTCACAACTCCGAGCGCACTGGCCCAGAGATCAGGGCACGGCGGTCATCCCAGCGGCAAGGGAACCTTCCGTCCCGCCCCAGTGGATGATCACGTGGATATGACGATCAGCCTATCGCTTTCACCAGCCGCTCGGTGATCTCCTCCATGCTGCCCACCCCATCCACCGGGGTGTATTTGCCTTGGGCGCGGTAGTAGTCCTTCAGCGGAGCCGTCTTGTTCTCGTACTCTCGGATCCGGTTCTTGATGATCGCCTCATCCTTGTCATCGGCTCGACCACTGGTGGCACCGCGACCGATCAAGCGCTTGACCAGTTCGGCCTCCGGCACCTCCAATGCCAGCATGTGTGAGATGGGCTCGCCCTTGCCCTCCAGCATGGCATCCAACGCCTCGGCCTGTGGCGTGGTGCGGGGGAATCCATCGAAGATGAAGCCCTTCGCATCCAGGTGCGCCTCCATCTTGTTGCGGATCATACCGATCACGATGGCATCGTCCACCAGTTCACCTTGGTCCATCAGTTCCTTGGCCTCTTTGCCCAAGGGGCTCTCGGCCTTGATCTCAGCGCGCAACAGGTCGCCAGTGCTCAAGTGCACCAAGCCGTAGCGTTCGATCAGGAAATTGCTTTGCGTGCCCTTGCCGGCCCCCGGAGGGCCAAAGAGAACGATGTTCAGTTTGCTCATGGGTCTTTTTTGATGATCCGGTAGATCCCGGGCAGGTTGCGCCCCAGGCCATCGTGGTCCAGACCGCTGCCCACCACGAAATCATTGGGAATACGCACCGCCACGTGATCTATGGTGATACTTTGCTTGTAGGCCTCGGGCTTGAACAGCAACGCTGCAATGCTCACACTGGCCGGGTGATGGTCATGCAAGGCGTCCAGGATGTGCTTCACCGTATTGCCGGTATCCACGATATCCTCCAGCACCACCACGTGACGGCCTTCCAATCGCTCGTTCAGGCCGATCAGGTCGCTCACCTTGCCCGTACTGCTGGTGCCATGGTAGCTGGCCACCTTCACGAAAGTGATCTCGCACTCGATGTCAAGGCGCTTCATCAATTCAGCGGCGAAGAAGAAGGCACCGTTCAGCACACCTACGAAGAGCGGTCGTTTGCCATCGTACTTGTCCCTCAACTCACCGGCCAAGCGATCCACGGCGGCATTCACCTCTGCTTCTGGAATGAAGAGTTCGAATTCGAGATCGTGCAGACGGATCCGGGACATGGGGCGCCAATGGATTGGGCGGGGCGCGAAGTTAACGATCATGGGGTGGTGGGTGGCTTTGGCGTGCTTGTATGATCGGGCAGGCAGCAAAGGCCTTCCATCTTTGCTGCGGACACACCCACCACGGTTAGCTGCGGTGATCATGGACCGATCGGCATGAAGCAGATCGCGGAAGATGTGCTCTTGCAGGCGATTGCCTCATTGATCATCCGAACGGTTGAGAGGACCCGGCAGGAATGGCTTCCCGTTCCAACGTCCTGCCTATATCCTGAATCCCTACCTTCGGATCAAACCAAGAACCATGAACAAGACACTTCGGAATTTGGCCGGGATCATCGCGATCACCGGTTTGTTGTTCCCCGGCTGTGGAAGTGACG
>JAGQVV010000326.1 GCA_020437805.1 Flavobacteriales bacterium | reverse complement strand
TTCATGACGGGCTCTTGTGCGGAGCCTAAGGTAATGGGAAAAGTTATGCGCGCATACTATATGTCGAATTTCGCCAGCTGGCATTGCCGGGCACGGTCCTTGTACCTTCGTGGTTCCAAACTGCTCGATCATGCGCTTTGCACCGCTAACCCTCGCGGCTCTCTTCCTGTTGTCCTTGGGTTCTTGCTCGAAGGATGAAATGGACCTCCCCCCCAGCGACCCTGTGGATGCCGGCCCGCGCTTGATCATGAAGTTCCGTTTCGACAGTACACAAGTCCGGCTGAACAATCTAGGGCAACCCAGTACGGTCATTTCCGGGCATGGTGCTCAAAGCCCGGTCTTCAACAAGATGAGCGCCCACTATGTGGAGTTCGCCCCAGGTGCATTGACGGCGTTGGGCCAAGGGGATGTGGTATACAAGGCACCGGAAACCGTTCTTGGCGGGGATACGGCGATCGACTTCGATCTGAGCATCGCCGTTGGGAACAACGAAGCCTTTCTGGATATCCCGCTCTCGGACCTGGATGCGGGAACCTATCAATGGTTGCGTGTTTCCTTGGCCTATCAGAACTACAACATCCGCTTCAGTTCATTGGGTCTTCCATTCTCAGGGACCATCGCATCATTCATCGGGTATCGTACCTACATTGGTGAACACGTTGTGGCTGACAGCACGGTCTCCGTGCATGCGAACAAACTACAGGGCTATTGGGCCTTCGAAGTCAACGACCCACCGCTGCCGGTGCCTGTTACGGAAGGCCAAGCGCCGGGTACCACGGTGGTCAATCCCTTGTTCGCCACTTCTCCGGTGCCGGCCGGTTCATGTGTGGTTACCGGAGCGTTCCCGGTTCCGCTGACGATCACCGGCAATGAAACGGAGGATATCGTTGTCGTGGTTTCGGTAAGTACAAACAAGAGCTTCGAATGGGTCGAGACGGACGGGGACAACATCTTCGAACCCGTGGATGGTGAGACGGTCGTTGACATGGGTGTACGGGGGATGATCCCCACCGTGGAGTAGCCTTACGGCAAGCGCTGATACACACGTACCCAATCCACTTCCAGAACCGCGTCCTCGGGCCAAGGTTCTGGTTTCTTCGGTCCTTTGCAGAAGCCCTTCGGTTCGGATACCGTCAAGTTGATGATGATGTTCAACGCGTCCTCCTCACGCGGGAAATAGGGAGCCATGCCCCGGGTGCCCGCCTGCCGATCGCAGCCCAGCAGCGGTTTCCCTTTGTGATCCACGAATCGGCTGCGTGCATGCACCTGCTCGCCGTCGAGGTACCAGCGTATCTCATCCTTTTCCCATTCCACAGCGTAGGTATGGTAGGCCTTGCTCAGGTCCTCGTCCTTGTGTTTCCCATTGCTCGAATACTTGGTGTCGCCCCATTGGTGCAGTGCCCCCTTCATCCATTTGGGTTTCTCGCCACAGATCTCGAACACGTCGATCTCCGTTTCTCCGCCGAATCCCCAGAAAGCAGGCCACAAGCCTTTCTCGGAAGGGATCCGGCAGCGGATCTCGAATCGACCATAGGTGAATTTGGCATCGCCCGTGGTATGGATCATACCGCCTTGGTGTTCCTTGGTAAGGCTGTACCATTGGTTCTCCTTGGCCGATACGCCGAGCTTCAGGGTACCATCGCTAACATTCACCTCCTCGTCCCGGAAGATGGTGTTGCTCGTTCCCATCTTGCGGCAGCCTTCGCATTGGTCGCTGCCGTCCACGCTGTAGGGGAAATATGTGATCCACTTCGCGCGGTCCAGTTCTGTTCCCTCGAATTCGTCAGAGAACACGAGCTTCCATGCCGTCGTGTCGCAGTCCGAACCGGGGTCGAGGGCCTGTTCGTATACCTTCTTTCCGGATTGGCCCATGGCATTCCCAATAGGTGGAATATGGACCATCACAGCAAGGGTCATCGAAATGATCGGTGTATGGCTCGGTCGCATGTGTGTGGATCTGACTGATGGATGGATCGGATCAAATCGGCGGCATGGATACCTTCCCATGGGCTCCGTTCACCCATAGCTGCAATCCATTGCTCCTGTCCAGGGTGTAGTGGACCTGCCCGGCGGGTAGCACCACATCGAAGTGCTTTTCGAGGTCCTCGTACAGGTACACGCTATCCGTGGTGAAGGTGATGAAGGTTGTGTCCCCTTGAACATGCATCCGCGTGTACGCGCCGATGTTGCGTCGCTTCAGTACCAAGGTGTCATCCTCAACGACACGTTCCGGCCAGGCCACATCCAAGAATCCCAGGTCGATGAACACATCATCCAGCCGCATGAGCTTCTGTCCCCAACTTTCCTTCTCCCCGAAATTCGCCAGCACGAGGTGATCCTTGGTCATTCCTTCGGTCCGGAAGAATGATGGAAGCATCGTCCAACTGTCATAACCAGGTGCCGATACGGCGATCACATCCGCAGCACTATCAGGCAGTGGTCGGTATCGCACCAGCCGCAAGCCTTCGAATTTCTCCGCAATATGCGAAGCCACCATGATGAACGTCCCGTCCTGCAGGTCAAAGGTGGTCTGGATCAATAGGGTGTCGTGACGCACATTGTCATCCACTTGCGGATAGGCGATGGGACCGCCATCGGGACCCGCCGGTAGGGTGGGAGGAGGCACTGGCTCAGGGCCGGTACCGCAGCCGCACACCAGCGCACAGAACAGGTGCAGTAGCAAACTTGGTGTGGAAAGGGGCCTCATTCTTCGACCTGTTCAATGTCCCCTGAGCCGGTGATGCGTTCATCGATGGAGGTCGGTTCGCCTATGTATTCCACATCGCCGCTCCCGGCGATCTCCGCATCCAGGTTGCCCGAGGTTCGCACTTTGATATCCCCGCTCCCGACCACGTTCGCGTCCACATCCCCCGCGATCAACTCGCCGGCGCGGATATCCCCACTGCCTTCCACCGAGGCGATCAGCTTCCCGGTACTACCCCGTAATCGAATATCACCAGAACCTTGGATCGCTGCGGTGATCACCCCGGCAACGATGGCCATATCAATGTCCCCGCTGCCTTGCAACTCCAATTCCACTTCGCCTAACGAGAATTCATCCACCCCCTTCACCGAGCCACTGCCTTGTACGATCACGCGATCCAACATCGGAACAGTGATGTGCACCCGGAACGGTTCGTTCGTGCTGTAGCATTTGGAGGTGGAAATGGTCCAGACCCCATTCTTCACATTCGTTCCTACAAGCCCGATCAGATTGGACTGCCCCTCGATCACGACCTCTTGCGCCTCCCCCTTGGAGATAAGCACATCCATGGATCCTTCCAGCAGGACCCCGTGGAAGGGATCCAGTTGGAGCCTCTCTTCAGCCACTGCACCTGATCCGGGCTCACAGCCCCATGGCGAGCATGAAGAAAGGCAAAGGCTGCCAAGGAGCACGGTAAGGAACGTGATGGTATCATGGGTCCTGGTCATGAATAGGTCCTTCAGGTGGTTCTTGATCCACCGGGAGGGCCACTCACCGCACCAACGTGACCGTGGAGGAGAGCGATCCCCCGCCCCAAGTGAAGACGTAAAAGTACACTCCCGCTGTCGCTTCCTCACCAGCGAACGAACGGCCGTCCCATCGAAGGTTATTGCCGACGCTTTCGAAGATCCGCTGCCCATACCGGTTGAAAACGGAGAGTTGCGCACATGGCCCCAAGGATCGCTCGTTCAACAAAGTGAATACATCGTTGTGACCGTCGCCGTTCGGAGTGAAGATGTTCGGCATCTCGATCTGGGAGAATTCCAGCTGCTCCTGGGCGGGGAAGACCGCGCTGTGCATCGCTGTTTCACCATTGCTGTCCACGGTGGTCAATGAGACCGAAATGATGGTGCCGTACGGATATACATGCATCGGTGAGGCCAAAGTGCTGGTGCTCCCGTCGCCTAGGTCCCATGCATAGCTGACGATGTCGTTCCCGCTGTATCCGAAGTACGCATTGACCAACTCGCAACCCGGCTCGAACCGCGCCACCAACATACCTTCCTGAGCCGAAGCCGACGAGTGAAGCAGCACGATCAACGCGGTGAAGAACTTGATGCGAAGGTGACCGTTGAGCATACGAGTTGTTCGTTGGACGGGTATAAAGGTTCGATCCATCACCGCCCTTGCGGAATGCTTGGTTCCAAAGTTCGTGGCTTTGGCCTTCCGCGTGGAATAGCGCGCTCGGTATTCGTCCACACTCCGCCTGTTGACAGCCGTTGTGGTCCTGATCGGAACCATTCAGCGCTTTTTCTCGTATATCGCCCCGATCGGTCATTCCGTCGAGAGTTCGGGCCCGTTCAGCGCAGGGGTGACCCTGATGGACAATGCATGACGAAGCTCTGATACCACCCACCGGCCATTGGGCTCAGGAGATCGCTTCCCCTTGGAGTAGCGAGCACGTGTCCGCCTCCATATTCGAGCACTTCGGCACGATCCAACGTTCGGATATGGAGCGGCTTGTGGACCGTGGAGAGAGGTATGCACTGGAAGCGAACGATCCCGTCCCCTTGCGAAAGCGCCTGGTGAATGTCGTTGTCGAGGCCTTGGAGAACGTCCTATGCCATACCCCCAAGGGCCTGGAGGAGAGCGGGTTCGCTCGCCTGGCAAGGCACGGTGATGGCTACGTTCTGATGGTGGGGAACGCACTTCCCGTGGCTTCCGCGGTACTCATGACCCATCGTGTGGAGATACTCAACGAAATGGATGACGCGGACCTCCGTGAGCATCATTTGAAGCTCTTGGCCAACGAGGGACGAACGGAACGTGGCGGTGCAGGCATGGGTCTGCTCACCATGGCCCGCCGGACGAACCACCCGATCAGGACCTATAGCGTTCCGCGGGACCATACAACGTGCTATCTGATGGTGGAATTGACGCTTACATAATGCCCGCGCTCATGCCTTGGCGTACTCCGTCAAATAGCTGAATTTCGGCATCAGAGCCCCGTTCCTCGCGATCGTGGCTCGCTCGCACATTCCTTCCTGATCCCCACCCAACAAAGCGGGAAGGACGCGTTCGATAAGGTCACGTCCGAATGCTTCCGACGCATCCCGAGGCAATTCACAGGGCAGGTTGTCCACGGACATCACGGTGATGGAACCCTTCGATCCTGCACCGACTTCATGCATTGCTTGAGGGTCATACCCGAAGAAGGGCTCAGTGATGGTGGTGGCACGTACGGTGCTGTCTATCGGACCACCGATATCACAACTGATGTCCGCGATCACCTTCAAGTTCGAACCCGGGTCCTTCAGATCTTGCGTGGAGAGGATCTTGGGGCCGCGAGGGTCCCAGAAATGACACGCCACATAGATATCCGCTTTCCGTGCGTATGGAAGGAATGTGGCATGATGTCCAGTTGGATCCTTGTGGAACCCATCCTTGTTGAACGGCATCCCATCATCGCGAGCATACAGGTCCTTAGTGCCCAGAACCGTGTAGACCGGCCCGGCATGCACATCCTCCAAGAAGGCCTTCGGAGCGACCCTTTCCACTCCGGCCCGTTCGAATACCCCCATCGCTCCCTTGCCCACACGTCCACCTCCGGTCAGGACGATGCGTAGGTCCTTGGGAAAAGGGTAGGCATGCAGGTGGCGCTCCAATTCCTCGAGGTCATGGCATTCATGTGCCGGTAGCAGCTCCGGTCCGCCATGCCCCAATTGCCAAGCGCGCATCGCATTGTAGGCACCTACGACCCCGGCCCAATACCCGAAGGCCAACACGCGGTTCCCTTCGGGGTCCGTCAACAATTCATGATCCATCAGGGTTATCCGCTTGTCCAACACCGTGCGAAGCAGTTTCCGGTTGTGCGCTTGCTCCTTGATCGTGTGGCTGAAGAAGAGATAGGCCTTGTTCTCCTGAAGCATATCCAGTGGGACCTCTTTCACACCCATGATCAGTTCCCGGCCGGCCAGGTCGTCCGCCATGGGGATCTCGAAGGTTTCATATTCCGCATCGCTGAACGCGCGCACCGGACTGCGCTGTACCACAAGGTCCACTTCGGGATATCGTTGCATGACCTCCTTGCACTGTGCCGGAGTGAGCGGAACGCGGCGGTCCGCAGGCTCTTTGCCTTCGCGAATAATGCCGATCTTGCGGTAGGATGCTGCCATTTTGAATGGTGGCGAAGGTAATTTCCTTCTTTGTAGGGTTGGCATGCGATCTGTTCGCCAGGTAGTACCACTACCTTTGTGGGACGTTCTTTGGAACACATTGGGGCCGACCTGGATTCGACAGCGGCTTCGTGATGTGTGTAAGCATGCCGGGTGTGTGGTGCGACCCGTATCCCAGTGCCACACTGCTGTAACAGGCAACAACGACTACGCTCTCGCAGCTTGATAGCCCAAGGCTATTCGGCTTAATTCGTGTGAATAACAGTAGCACGAACGAGTACCTCTCGGGGAGGCCCGTCAACCTCCTTCCCGGCCTCGAGGTGTCATCATGGAAGACTGGCTCGCGCGGTGGTCCGTAGCGCGGGTAAGACACAGGACCTAAGCCTTCGCTGGGGTGCCCTTTCCCAGGCGATGGTCGAAAACCAATAAAGCGGCTACGCATGTAGAAAGCCCATGTTGCGGTCGTTTGGACGAGGGTTCGATCCCCTCCGGCTCCACAAAAGGGAAAGCCCGCTTTTTAGCGGGCTTTCCCTTTGTGAAGGTATTTGCCACTGCGTGGTGCCTGAGAAGGTACAAGTGGTTCCGCCGATATTCAGGTTCAAGGCCTGGATCGGCCCCGGAAGAGTGCCATTGAGGACGTGTAAACGGACCTGATATCCGTGCCGCAGGTGCCCCCTTCGTAGCCGGTCGCAAAGGAAACGATCCATTGCTGCAGGTACCACCGTTCTCGCACACATCGCTGTCATTAGGGTCAATATCCTGTTTGCAGCCGGTCCATGCATAGTGATTGAAAGGCCGAGGATGAGTGAAAGAGGAAGGAGTTCCTTGTACTTGGGTATTCATTGTTCTACCTCATATGGGTTGAGAGCCGGAGAGGTGAGCGATCCCGATACGGAAATCGAAGCTCACAGTATGCCCGGGGTCGAGAGACCAGCGCCGGACCGTCGAACGGATCGCTTTGATCCGCAACCTCTAGTGCGGGGCCGGAGCCGTCAGGAATGCTATTGGGAGATCCCGATCTCCCCAAAGCCGTGACATGGGGTCCGAACACGTGGCGATAGCCCAATGAAGCTACTGTCCGTTGATGAACTCCCGAAGGGATCGGTCAGAACCCGATCCCCACACCTAAGCTGAAGAACGGTTGTCCACCATAAGGGCTGTTCACGTCCTGCAGGACATCCCAAAGGATCTGTGCTGTAAAGGCCGAACGCCCACCCATACTGGCCACGTATCCGCCTCCCACCAACAGGAAGGGGACCCATTGGCGCACCGTGCTGCCATCCACACGGAAATACTCGAAATTCTGCTGCGAGTATTCCACATGGGCGTATAGGGGCTGAATGATCCTGTACCGCGAGAAGATCCGGTAGCCATAGGAGTTGCTCTCATAATCAAAGCGCTGGTCCTGGTAGTACCAATAACTGATACCAAGACCGGCGGAGAGTTTTCTGTTCTTGTCCAGGATGTACCCGGCCATGGGTTCCACTTGGATGGAAGTGATAGTGCCGAAGGAAAGACCGATGTTGCCTCCGAAATATACCCGGTCCGAGAACGAGCCGTTCCGGCTTTTCGCAGGTTTCGAGGTCGGAGTTTGGACATAATCCTGCGACCGGCTGGACATGGGGAACAACATCAGGAGTACAGCACCGAGCAATGGGATTCGCATCTTCAGAACACGTCTAACGAAATGCAAGTTAGTTCATGGCCCCCTGCGTGCCGGTGCATAGTTCCGTTGGAAGTGGAGAGTCAAGCACCCGGCCCGGCCCACCATCCAAACGAGGAACGCGCTCCATATGGCGTAGAGCATCCATCCAAGGGAATCCGCTAATAGGATCACTGGTACGAAACCCAGTACAGTGGTGAAGAACAATACGTTCCGTAGCAAAGCACCTTGTCCAAGGCCTTTGTAGATCCCATCGAATCCGAAAGCGATGGCATTGATCGGTTGTGTGATGATGACCATCCAATAGATCGAATTGAAGAGTGCGCCCACCGTTGGGTCCGGACTGAAGATCCCGGCCGTCCAGCGATACCCGATCAGGAACACCAACCCAAGCCCAAGGCTGATGTGGATACTACGCTTGACCACTTGCCAACTGACACGGTAAAGATCCTTCCAATTGCGCTCCCCGTTCAGCCTACCGGCCAGAACACTGCCGGCGGCAGAATATCCATCGATGAAGAAAGCACTGAACAGCCAGATCTGCATGGCGATGGCATGCGCCCCGATGTAAGCCTCACCATAACCGGTGGCGAATCGATTCCCCAAGTAATAACAAACATTCAACGCGATCGTGCGCAGGAACAGGTTGCCGCTCAAACCCACCAAGGCGCCCAACTCCCGATGCTTCAACACCCGTGGTACGATGCGGAACGTGGTACGCCGGTCCATGACGTGGAGGACATAGCCGAACATGACCAATTGGGCGATCAGGCTGGCCAGTGCGCTGCCTTCCACACCCATGGCCGGTATACCTGCTGCACCGAAGATCAACAAGGGGTTCAGGATCAGGTTCACCCCGGCACCGATCAAGCTGGTCCACATGCTCCAACTCATGTTCTGGATCCCCCGGAACACCCCCGTTACGGCGAAGGTGGCAAGCACCACGGGAAAGCCGATGCTCCTGATCTTGAAGTAGGCCACGGCCTTTTCCAACACGGCCCCGTCCGCATTGTACATCCGGAAAATTGGTTCGGCGTACGCGTTGGTGACCGTGAAGAAGAGCAGGCCCAGGCCGAAGTTCATCCAAATGGCGATCGGTACCAGGTCCTTCACATCCTCCAAGCGATCCTCGCCATAGTAGCGAGCGACCACTGC
>JAGQVV010000047.1 GCA_020437805.1 Flavobacteriales bacterium | reverse complement strand
TGAACATCAGCGAGGCGACGTATCGGTTGGTGGTCGATCGTGATCAGTTGTCGGTATTCGGTCACACAGCCCCCCGCGCGTCGGTCAGCGGCGACGGACGTCCGAGCACCGACAACCAGCAACTTTTCAAATTCACCCCACGCGGCAAAGTGCAGGCGAAGGGCAAGGGGGAATTGGAGATGTACTTCGTAACGCAACACAACAGCGACCAATGAAGACAAGAAGTCTCATCACGTGCCTGGCCATGGTCCTCATCACCGGTATGGCTCGTGGCGCGCCTAGCGAAGATCCTCTGGATTCTTTGTTGTCCATCTGGCAGGATGGAACACGGCCGGACTCCACCAGGGTCATGGCCTTCTCGCGGTACATCATGTTCGGCTACATGTACTCGAGGCCCGACACTGTGCCCGAATTGACCCGGGAGCTGCTTGATTACGGCCGCGTGCATGATTACGGCATCGCCATTGCCCAGGCACACAACCTCGATGGGATCGCGAACGATGTCCAAGGGAATTACGAGGAGGCCCTGACGCACTATCAGAAAGCCCTCCTCGCGTATGAAGAGGCCGGAAAGATCAAGGGCGCTGCCAATTGCCTGGCCAACATCGCTGCCGTGTATGCGAGCCAGGGCAATTACGCACAAGCCTTGGAATTCGATCAGAAGGCACTTGCCAGGCGGAAGGAAATGGGAGACAAGCAAGGCATGGCCGGTAGCTATAACAACATTGGGCTGATCCAACGGGAGATGGGGAACTACCCTGCCGCGTTGAGGAGTTTCATGAGCAGCTCGGCGATATTCGAGGAACTCGGCGATGACAGGCACCTGTCGAAGGCGTTGGGCAACCTCGGCATCGTATACAAGGACCAGGGTGACTTGGAGCGAGCCAAGGAATACTATGAAAAGGCCCTTCGACTCAAGGAAAAGGTCGGCGAGCAGGACGGTGAGTCGCAGGTCCTGAACAATCTGGGCGAGATATACCTGAGGCAGGACAACTATGCCAAGGCTCTTGAGTATTTCGAACGGTCCGGGGCGATCGCCGCTGATGTCGGGGACAAGGGGGTCCACGCCGTGAGCCTCGGGAACATCGGTGCCACATACGCGGAGATGGACCGGTATGCCGAAGCCGTTGCGGCGTACGAGAAGTCACTTCTGATCAAGGAGGGAATCGGTGACAAGAGGGGTGTGGCACATGCCATCATCAACATCGGATCGATCCATGTGGAGAGCGGGTCGACCGCGACCGGCCTGGCGAAATGCCTGGATGGCCTGGAACAGTCCGAGGAGCTGGGATCCATTCCGGACATGGAGCAGGCATGCGAATGCCTGTACACCGGATACAAGGCGATCGGCAACGCAGGCAAGGCGCTCCAATATTTCCAACGCTTCGTTGCGTACCGCGATAGCATGTACAACGAGGACAACACCAAGGAGTTCACACGCATCGAGATGCAGTATGACTTCGATAAGAAGGAGGCTGCGACACAAGCCGAGCAGGAGAAGAAGGACGCCATCGCGGCGGAGGAACTGCGCAGGCAGAAGGTGGTGCGCAACGGTTTCATGGGCGGCTTCGCGCTGGTGGCGCTATTCGCGGGTATCTTCTTTACGCAGCGCAACCGCATCGGCAAGGAAAAGGCGCGCAGCGAGGAGTTGCTGTTGAACATCCTGCCGGAGGAGGTCGCCGAGGAGTTGAAGGAAAAGGGCGAGGCGGATGCCAAGCTGATCGACCAGGTCACGGTGCTGTTCACGGACTTCAAAGGGTTCACAGCGATGAGCGAGCAGCTGAGCCCGAAGGCACTGGTGAAGGACCTGCACGAGTGCTTCAGAGCGTTCGACAACATCTGCGAGGACCATGGTCTGGAGAAGATCAAGACCATCGGTGATGCCTACATGGCCGCAGGAGGATTGCCCGTACCCAACGAAACCCATGCGAAGGACGCGA
>JAGQVV010000046.1 GCA_020437805.1 Flavobacteriales bacterium | reverse complement strand
AGAAGCGTTTGGCCATGGCCAAGGTACTGATCCACACCCCCGATGTGCTGATCCTGGACGAGCCCACGAACCACCTCGACCTGCACATGATCGAGCAGCTGGAGGAGGAGCTCAGCGCTCCCAACATGACCCTCTTGCTGGTGACGCACGACCGCTACTTCCTGGACAACGTGTGCGATGAGATCATCGAGATGGAGTTCGGCGAGTTCACCCGCTACAAGGGGAACTACAGCTACTACGTGGAGAAGAAGGCCCTGGCCGATGAGGTGCGCGATGCCACCCAGCAGCACCTGAAGGGTTTGATGAAGAGCGAGCTGGAATGGGTGCGCAAGATGCCGCGCGCCCGTGGCACGAAGAGCAAGAGCCGCTTGGATGCCTTTGAAACGATCAAGGCCGATGCCACGCGCAAGTTCGACCGCGAGCAGGTGAAGATCGATGTGAAGACCGAACGCCTCGGCGGCAAGGTGATCGAGGTGCGCAACCTGACCAAGAGCTTCGGCGACCCCACCGACCCGGCCACGCACAAACCGATCGTCGCACACTTCAGCTATTCCCTGAAACGTGGTGATCGCATCGGCATCGTGGGGCCCAACGGCATCGGCAAGAGCACCTTCATCGACCTGCTCACAAAGAAGACCGAGCCCGACATGGGCACGGTGAGCATCGGCGACACGGTGATACTCGGCACCTTCGATCAGCAAGGGCTCCAGTTGAAGGCGGACCAACGCATCATCGAGGTGGTGCGGGACATCGCCGAGCTGATACCGCTGAACAAGGGCCGTACGTTGACCGCTTCGGGGCTCTTGGAGCGTTTCCTCTTCGACAAGGAACAGCAGTACCAGTACGTGAGCACCCTGAGCGGTGGCGAGAAGCGCCGCCTGTACCTCTGCACGGTGCTGATGAGGAACCCGAACGTGCTGGTCCTGGACGAGCCGACGAACGATCTGGACATACCGACCCTGAACGCGCTCGAGGATTTCCTCGTGGACCTGGACATCTGCCTGCTGATCGTGAGCCATGACCGCTTCTTCATGGACAAGCTGTGCAACAAGCTCCTGGTGTTCCAGGGCGAAGGCAAGGTGAAGGAATGGGTGGGCAGCTACACGGAACTGCGCGAGCGACAGAAAGAGGAAGCATCCCGCGCGAGCAAACGCCCCGAGCCCGCTGCAGGGGCTGCACCTCCCAAGGCCAAGACCTCCGGCAAACCGACCTACGGGGAACGGCTGGAGCTACAGAAGATCGATAAGGAGATGCCCAAGCTGGAGGCGAAAAAGGCCGAGCTGCTCGCAGCGTTGTCAGCGGGTGGTACCGATCACCATGCCATGATGGAACTGTCCTTGGAGTTGGAGAAGATCGTGAAGCGATTGGATGAGATGACGGACCGGTGGCTGGTGCTGAGCGAGAAGAAATAGGGGTTGCACGGTGGTGGATGATGCATCCGCGTAGTGGAATACTCTCCGCTGATCACGCAGAGGGTTCGCCTAACGGCTCACTCGCGGTTTGTCCGGGATGGTGGTAATGGATCATCCACAGATGGCACAGATGGAACGCCTAACGGCGTTCTTTGGACGTGGCTGGGATCACATTGATCGATCCGGAGGACCTCACATATGGCCGATCCGAACTACCAGACACAGCGCTCGTATTGAAGGCGCTCAGTTCCGAAGTTGATGAGCAGGCCTCGTCCATGTCCGGATGCTTTGAGATAGTTCAGGATCTGGGCCATCTCTGTTCCAGACAAAGCGGGAAGCGCTTTCAACTCGACCAGCACGTTGCCATAACAGATCAGGTCTGCTCGATAACGGCAACTCAGACGCTCCCCTTTGTATGCGATCGGTATCTCGCACTCTTGTTCATATGGAATTGAGCGGGCGGTAAGTTCAAGAGCCAATGCCTCCTGGTACACCTTCTCCAAAAAGCCACGACCAAGCACCTTGTGCACCTCGATCGCTGCACCAAGAATGGCATATGTCTGCGGGTCGCGAATTTCCATACACAAGGTTACTATTCAACTTCTATCCTGTAAACAAAGCAGGAATTCAGGCTGCCGTTAGGCAAGCCATCTGTGTCATCTGTGGATGGACCAACAAGGAGGCATTCAGGCTGCCGCTAGGCAAGCCAACCTCTTGATCTCTGGACGTATTCTCCACTAGAATTTTGCGCAGGGCACGATCCGCCGCTTGGTGGCCGCGCGCTTCTTGTGGCGTTGCACCAGTTCGTAGCCGATGGTGATCTCGTGGGCACCACCACCGGCAGTGGCCAAGCGTGATACCGTGATATCGTAGCTGTACCCGATGCGCAGGTCCTCTATGATGGTACCTACCAGCACGGCGATCGCGTCGTTGTTCGCGTAACCGGGTGCATAGCGTTTGAAGATCGGTAGGCCGCGGTACCACAGGCCGGCGAAGAAGGGCTCCATCTCGAAGTATGCGCCAAGGTCGAATTGATCATACTTGTCCTGTGCCTTGTAGTTGAAGGCGAACACGAAGCTCTGCGGCTCCTTCCGGACCACCGGAGTCCTCACGCTCATCCGGTAACCCCCGTGCATGCTGAACTTCATGGGCAAACGCGCTTCGTTCAGGAGCAGCGACTGGTTCGGTCGATTGAGGTGATGGATCGCCGTGCCCAACCACAATTTCGGGGTGAAGAAGAGAAGGCCACCACCCATGTCGGCATACCCTACGCTGGTGCCATCCATGTTCTCATAGGTGCCCACCGTGCCACCGCGCGCCAACTGGTCCCCGAACACCAATCGCGAATAATCCACCGCGTGGTTGACCCAGCCGAATTGCAGGGCGGGACGCAGGAACACCTTGCGCTTCAACTCGATCTCGTAGGCATACTGGCCGGTGATGCTGGTATAGCGCAAAGCGCCGGACCCCGCGCGATCATGATGGACCATGAGGCCGAGTCCGCTGTTCACATCGCTCAGGTTGTGGTCCATGGCGAAATTGGCCGTGACGAATGCGCCGGGAATGGCGGGCCATTGATCACGCATCACAAGCCCGAAGCGCGTTTGCAGTCCGGTTCCGGCGAAGGCGGGATTGATGTAGGTAGGGGTCGCATAGAATTGCGTAAGCTGGGCATCCTGCGCAAGAACTTGCGACAGAGAGGCCCAGCAAAGCAATACGAGCGTAGTGACCCTATTCTTCATTCCGGCTCAATCCATCACTGGCGTGGATGGAATGCAACACGATGTCCATGGCCATTTCCTGGGTGCCTTCCCCGGCCTTTGCCACGATGGTCCCTTGGTATGAAGCGTAACCCGGTGCCTCCACGGTCATCTGGTACTCATTGTCCACGCCGAGGACCATCAAGTAACGACCGGTCCGCTCATTGGTATTGTAGATCCCGACGATCTCCTCTCCCATTGCGTCCATCAAAATGATCCGGGCTTTCACCGGTTCTTCGTTCAGGTCGGCCACCACGCCGCGCACGAACACGCGATCCAGTTGGCTGTTCGGGAAGGTGACCTGATAGATGTCCTGCATGCCGAAGCCCTCGGCCCGTTCCGAACTGAAATAACCGGTTCGGCCATCATCGCTCAAGCAGAAATAGATGTCATCGTTCACCGTGTTCAAAGGATAACCCATATTCTCGGGTGTGCTCCAACCGTTCATGTCATGGTCGGTCAACACCGTCTTGAAGATGTCGTATCCGCCCATCGTGTTGTGGCCGTTGGAGCTGAAGAAGAGCGTGGTGCCATCGCTGTGCATGAACGGTGCATCTTCATCATGCGGTGTGTTCACGTTCGGTCCAAGGTTCAGGGGAAGGCTCCATTCGCCGTTCGGCAAGCGCCGGATACGGTACAGGTCCCTGCCACCGAATCCGCCAGGACGATCACTGGTGAAATAGATCTCCTGACCACTCGGGGCGATGCTCGCGCTGGGTTCATGGTGCTCCCCATTGATGCGCGGGGTCATCAATTCGGGCTCCTGCCATTTCATTGCATGCATGCGTGTTTCGTACAGGTCCCCGCTCACCAGGTTCTGCTGGGTGCGATAGATGATCATGCTGCGGCCGTCCGGGCTTAGGCCGACGGTAGCATCGTGCACCAAGGTGTTCAACGGCTCTCCCGCATTCACGGCATTGCTCCACACCTCGTCCATGCGTATGGCCGTATAGATGTCCTCGAACCAATTCCCGTAAGGGTCCTTCATCCTGCCCGTGGTGCCTTCGCGGCGAGAGGTGAAGTACATGGTGTTGCCATCCGCCGTGACCAACGGACAATAGTCATGGGCCGGAGAGTTGATCATGCCACCCATGTTCCGGATCTTGAGGTCCACCGGATCTTGTGCCAGTCCTTTCGCGGTTACGCACATACCGATCAAGCGGTCCACTTCCGCGTTGTTCACCAAACGCCCATGCTGCTGCTTGTACTCACCGCATAGCGCAATGGCCTCGTCGAAGCGTTGTTGCCAGTGGCGTGCCTTCGCAAGTTCGTAGTAGGACTCGATGTAACCACCGGCCACGCCCTTCTCGAAGTAATCCGCGGCCGTGCTTCTTCGCGCACGTATGTTCCACTGGCACACCCCCATTTCGTGGTACACCTCCACGAATGCAGGGTCGACCGGGAGCAGCTGCTTGTAGATCTTGGCAGCGTCCTCGTAGTCCTCATTGGCCAACATCGCCTTGGCCTTGTCGAGCATCTGGTTGTGCAAGCGTGTATAACCCTTCTGCGAGAATGCGAACAAGGGCACAAAGAGGAAAAGGGCGGTGGAGAGGTGCTTCATGGTTCAACGGAGTAGTGTGACATCGCCTTTCAACACGGTCTCTTCACCGTCGCTGAACTTGGCGTAGGCTTTCCAGACGTATACGTCCTGTTTGGCGGGCTGGCCGCGGTAGTAGCCATCCCAACCGACCTTCACATCCTCGGAAACGAACATCAGTTCGCCCCATCGGTTGAAGATCTCGAGCTTGTAATCCTCCACTCCCTGATAGAGCGGATAGAAGAAATCGTTGTCAAAGCTGCGCGGGTCGTATACCCCATCGGTGGGTCCGCTATTGCCGGGTGTGAACGCGTTCGGGAATTGCAGATCGCCGGCGGCAAGCGCAGTAACGGCACTCGGTAGCATGAACGTGTCCGGGCAGTTCCATGCATTGTTCGAGATCAATTGCACGTCGAACTCGCCTGCCTGTTGGTAGTAATGCACGGGGTTCATCTCGCTGGAGGTGTTGCCATCGCCGAAGTCCCATTGGTATTGGGTGGCGTTGCCCGAGAGGTTGTACGTGAATACGGGCTGAGAGGGTACAGTGACCTCTTCCGGCTGCAGCACGAAGAAGGCCGTAGCACGGGGGTGCACGACCACGGAATCCACCTTGGTCATGGTATTGACACCCCCTCCTATGCCTGTTGCTGTCAAGGTCACGGTATAGACCCCTGGTACGTTGTAGATGTACGTCGGGTTATCCGCCGTGCTCATTCCGCCATCGCCGAAACTCCAGGAATAGCTCTGCCCGCCAAAGGAAGTATTGGTGAACTCGACCGTGAGCGGCGCGCATCCGACCCCTTGACCAAGGAACGAAGCGGTTGGCAGGGGCGGCGTGATCTCGACCACTTGCACGGCGGTGTCCGAACAGACACCACCGCTCACCACGAGTGTGATGGTGTACGAACCCCACGTTCCATAGGTGTGCGATCCGGGGGATTGCCCAACGGCTTGCGTTCCATCCCCGAAGGTCCAAGTATGGCCCCATGGACCGGGTGAGGAATTGTTCATGAGGTTCACCGTGGCGTTCGGGAATTGCTGGGTGAATGGTGTGGCTTGGAAGGCGGCCACCGGAACGGGATGTACGGTTATCGTACGCGTGGTGGTCGAGGAGCAACCGAAAGCGGAAGTGGCGGTGAGCGTGATGGTCCGCAGCTGTGGTGATGCCGAGTTGTTCACGTACGTATGCGTCGGCGAAACACCCACCAGCGTCGTCCCATCGCCCATATCCCACAGGTAGCTGGCCGCACCGGTGCTCGTATTGGCGATCGTTACCGTGACCGGTGAACAGCCAACGCTATCCACCGCGAAACTTGCAATGACCTCCGGATAGATCTGGATCTGCGACGATGTGGTATCCGTGCAGCCGTGTATCGATGTTGCGATGAGGCTCGGATCGAAGAAGAGCGGCAACGCGCTCGTGTTCGAGTACGTGTGCGCCACGTTACCAAGGCCTGTCGACTGTGTGATCCCATCACCGAAGTCCCAAGCCAATGTGGTCGCACCGATGCTCAGGTCCTGAAAGTCCACGCTCAAGGGCTGACATCCTGTTTGCACATCCGGCGCGAATTGTGCGATCGGCTGCGGATGAACGGTGATCTGCGTGGATGCCGTATCACTGCACCCGAAGGCCGAGGTGGCGGTGAGCAACACATCCATCACCACATCATCCAGACCTTGGTTGGTGTAGGTATGCGAAGGCGAACCAAGGCCGCTCGTTTGCCCATCGCCGAAGGACCATTGGTAGGAGGTGGCGCCTGTGCTCACGTTGGTGAGATCCGCGGCAAGCGGAGCACATCCGATGCTGTCCGAAACGAAAGCGGCGGTAACTGCCGGGAAGACCTGCACCTGCGCCGTGGCCGTACCGGTACAACCATGATCGTTCGTTGCGGTCAACGAGATCGGATAGGTGACCGGCGTTGATCCCGCGTAGTTGAACCAGGTATGCGTGTGGCTGAGCACCGAGGTATCCCCGGTGGTGCCGTCGCCGTAGTCCCATTCCAGGCCCGTTGCACCGGTGGACAGGTCCGTGAGCGTTGCCGTGAGCGGATGGCAGCCGGTAAGCGGGGCCACCAACAATTGCGCGGCCGGGACGGGATAGACCGTCACCTCGTCATAGGTGGTATCCACGCAACCGAAAGCGTTGGAACCGATGAGCGTGACCGGATAGACGATATCGGCGTCGGTATCATTGAAGTAGATGTGTGTTGGTGATGGTCCTGCGCCGTTCGAACCATCGCCGAAATCCCACGCATAGGACACTGCGCCCACCACCGATGGGAAGGTGACGGTGTGCGGACTGCACCCGCTATCCGGGGTGGCCACGAAGGTGAAATCCGGCGTCGGATACACAAGGACCTGCTGCGTCATGGTATCGGTACAACCCGCGTTGGAGTACGCGATCAATCGCACCGTCCGGGTCTGGAGCACGTAGCTCGTGTTCACATACGTATGTGAGGTATTGGTCGCTGGGCTCGTGGTGCCGTCACCGAAGTCCCAGAGATAGGTCTGCGCTCCAGTGCTGTTATTGGTGAAGTCAACCGCCAAGGGCGCGCACCCTGGCATTCCATTGTGCACGAACAGGGCCTGAACACCCGGTGCCACTGTGATCGGCATCGCGATCGTGTCGGAACAACCGAAGGCCGTGGAGACGATCAGCTGCACCGTGTACACGCTATCCTGTGTGCCGAGGTTGAGAAAGGTGTGGCTCGGTGAATCGTCGTTGGAAGCGCCCCCATCGCCGAAGGTCCAAATGGCATCCACACCTCCTACGCTCGTATTGGTGAAGTCCACCGTCATGGGCGAACAACCGATCGACACGCTCGGAACGAAGTCGGCCACCGGCTTGGCTTCCACGACCACGGGCAAGGTGCCTGCACCGCTGCAATAGGGTGTCGTGGATGTCAACGTCACGGTATAATTGCCCGATGCCGCATATTGGTGGTCCGGGGATTGGACGGTGTCGGTTCCTCCGTCACCGAAATCCCATGCCCACGAGGTGATCGGATTACCCGGCTCCGTGACCGTGAGATCCGCGAACGACGATAGCACACCCTCGCATACGTTCTGTGCACCGATCTGGACCTGTGGTGGTTCGTAAACGTTCACCACCCGGGTGGCGACATCCTGACAATTCTGCGAGTTGGTGACGGTGAGCGTGATCGTGTAGGAGCCGAAGCTCGTGTAGTCATGCGGAGGCGGGTCCTGAAGACCGCTGGTGGTGCCATCGCCGAAATCCCAGAGGTAAGTGACCCCGTTCACCGAGTTATTGGTGAAGGCAACGGTGAGCTGATCACAGGCCGCATCATTGTCCACATCGAACAAAGCGGTCGGGCTCGGAAGGACTTCGACCACGACGGTCGCGGTGTCCGCACAGCCTGCCGAAGCGCCTTGCACGCTGGCAGTGTACCGGACGGAATAGCTGCCGGCAGTGTTGTACGTGAAGGCCTGGTCGCCGGCACCGGTCCATCCGAAGCCGTTCCCCGTACCGAAGTCCCATTGGAAATAGTTCGCGCCGCCCGTGGTGGTCTCGTTGAAGTTCACCTGTGTGCCTGCACACACCGGTGTTGGGTTCGCGGTGAGTGTGACCGACGGCGGAGGTACGATGTTGATCGTGACGTAGGCCGTGTCGATCCCGCAGTAATTGCTGTCCAGCAGCATCACCTCATAGCTCCCGATCGCGGGATAAGCAATGGTGCGCGGAAAGGTCGGTGGCCACGGCGTCCAATCGATGATGCTGTCCTGGCCGGTTCCCCAGTAGTCGCCGAAATTCCAGTACTCGTAGCGTTGGAAGATATTGCCCTGTTGGAAGCAATTGCGGTCCGTGGTATTCGCGAAGGTCACCGTGCGATCGGGCCAGCACAGCAGCGTGGCGCTCGGTGCGATCGTAGCATCGTCGAGGTCCCAGATCCGGATCGGGTTGAACGTGGCGAAACTCGGTCCTCCCTGCAGGTCGTTGCACGAATTCTCGGCGGTCAGCCTGACGGTGGTCTCGCAGTCCACGGTTCCTTGCTGGTACGTATGCGAAATGGTCTGTCCCCAGTTCGTGTGATCGAAGGTGAGGATGGGCGAATTGTCACCGAAGTCCCATGTGAAGACCGTGTTCGGAGAAACGTTCGTACTGCTGTTGATGAACTCCACCGCTTCCGGTGCACATACCTGTGTGAGGCCACCGATCGGGATCTGGATCGAGGCACTGCTGCTCTCCTCCATTGTCAAGGTGCCTGAGACCACGCAACCGGAACTGAGTTCCGTGAACGTGACCGTGTACTCCGCAACGTTGCTGGCATACACATGGCTCACCGTCTGGGGCGGCACCAAGGAGGCACCAGCGTACAGCGGGCTTCCGTCCCCCCAATCAATGGTGAAATCCCCTACAGCGTTCGGCGTGGCGATGAGTAAAGAGAAGTTGTTCCCCGTGCAGCTGAACCAGGTGGGAGTGGATGAAGGCACACCGTAATAGTCGTACAGCTGGGGGCATTGGCCCTTGGCCGACACCACCAGCAGGGCCGTTCCCAGCAGAAGGAGGGCCTTGCGTACACCGAGTGCGGAACGCTCTTTCACGTGTCCTCGTACGCGCGGAAGCGACCAAAGGATACATGCGGTACGGCCGAACCCTCTCCCATGGATCGCGTATGAATGGGCTACCGGGGCATTGCCCCTACCAAGAACCGCATCGAGACCCACCACTATGGAGCATTATGACCTTTGCGTGATCGGCGGCGGACCTGCAGGATATGCAGCCGCCATGCGCGCCATCGATCTGGGCAAACGCACCCTATTGGTGGAGAAGGACCGTATCGGCGGCACCGGCATCTACAACGGGGCCCTCAGTTCGAAGACCCTTTGGGAGATCGCCCAACGGGTATCCAGCACCAATGACCTGATGCGCACCCGAGGTCGCGAACCCTTCCGCTTGAGCTGGGAGGAGATCAGCAAGACCGTGAACGAAGCGATGTTCGAACGGAAGTACCTCCACGCCTGCCATATGCAATTGCTATCCAATGGTTCCACCAAGGACACCTTGTTCGCCCATGATAGGGGCCATGCCAGCTTCAAAGGGCCGAATACCATTCGGATCGAACGCCCGGGCTATGCTTCGGAGATCACGGCCGAACATGTCGTCATCGCCACAGGTAGCAGACCGCGCACTGTTGCCGATGTTCCGGTCGACGAAAAGTATATCCTTACGAGCGATGGCATATTCAACATCGAAGACCTACCTCGTAGCATCGTGATCGTGGGTGCCGGTGTGATCGGCTGTGAATTCGCCACCATTTTCTGCAACCTCGGAGCAACGCGGGTGCACCTCATTGACCGCGCGGACAGGATACTCCCGTTCGAGGATGCCGACGTCTCGGACCTCGTTGCACGCAACCTGGAACGCAAAGGCGTGATCGTGCATCGCTCCGCCAAGCTTGACCGCATCGGGGTGGTGGATGGTGAAGTGGAATATGCCCTCTCCTATACCGATGGGCGATCGGAGACGGTAAGAGTGGATAAGGCCCTCCTCTCCGTTGGCCGTACCCCGAACGTGGAAGGTCTCGCACTGGAGAACGCCGGTGTTGCATGCGACCCGGTCACAGGCTACATCCAAGTGGACGACACGGCGACCTCCCAAGCGCACATCCACGTTGTGGGTGATGCCACTGCAACGAACATGCTGGTGAACCTGGGTGAAATGGAAGGACGCCATGCCGTTGAACGGATCTGGAGCGGCAAGACGGACCGTTTGAGCTACGACAATGTCAGTACCATCATGTTCCTGGACCCCGAGGTGGCCGGCGTGGGCCTGAACGAACAGGAATGCCGAAAGCGCAAGCTGCCCTACCGGGTGGCCCGGATCGATTACTCCTGTTTGGCTCGCGCCATCGCGATGCGACGCACGAAGGGCTTTTTCAAGGTGCTCGTGACGAACGATGAGGAAATGCGTGTGATCGGTATGCGTGCCGTTGGCGAACATGCGTCCAGTGCGATCCAAGCCGTGGCCTTGATGATACGACTGGGGACACCGATCCGCGAACTGGCCGCTTTGGTCCATCCACATCCAAGCATCACCGAGGGGGTGCAGGAATGTGCACGTATGCTGCTTGGTCACAGCATCTTCAAACCGAGCCTCTTCGAGGATCGCATGCGGTGCTATACCTGGACCCCCGAAGTGGCCCGAATGGTGGCGGCCTAGGGACCGATCAAGGTTCGCCGGGGTCCTGGAACGCCGGGTTGTTCACGAACTCCATATCCGTGAGCGTATGCAGGAATGCGATCAATTGCTGCTTCTTCTCCGGTGTCAACTGCAATCCCCCTTGCGTGTACTTCATGAAGGGGTCCACCGTGGGTGACGGATGCCCACCCGAGTCGTAGTGATCGATGACCTCTTCCAAGGTCTGGAAGCGTCCGTCGTGCATGTACGGAGCCGTAAGCGCGATATTGTGCAACGTCGGTGTCTTGAAAAGCCCCATGTGTTCAGGTTGTCCGGTGACCCCGCCATAGCCGGGATCCGAGAACACGGGATCGAGACCGTTGTTGTGCATCTGGCCGTCGGTGAAGCGGCTTCCTCCATGCGGATGACAGTGGAAACAGTCCGCGCCCCACTGACCGCCGAGCCCCAAGGCCGGGTTGCCACCCTCCAATTCGGTGAGTTCCCGGCCCAACTGTTCTTCCACGGTCAACAAGCCTTCACCCCGTTGGAACTTGTCGAAGCGTGAATTGCCGCTGATCATGGTGCGTATGAACTGTGCGATGGCCTTCGCCACGAGCAGGGAATCCACCGTGCTGGTCCCGAAGGCGGCCAGGAACTTCGGCGGATAGGCCGGTACCGCTTGGATCTTCGCCATGGCATTGGGCCAAGTCTCGTGCATCTCGATCGGGTTCA
>JAGQVV010000325.1 GCA_020437805.1 Flavobacteriales bacterium | reverse complement strand
TCTCGCGCACGTTCTGCACCCAGGCCACGTGGCTGTGGATGCTGTCGATGCTGAGGCCGATGAGCTTGGTGCCCCGTTCAGCGAACCACTTCTTGTTCTCCGCGAAGCCCGAAAGCTCCGTGGTGCACACCGGCGTGAAGTCCGCCGGGTGCGAGAAGAGGATGGTCCAATTGTCCTTGATGTAGTCGCTGAACTTCAGCGGACCAATGGTGGTGTTGGCCTCGAAATCCGGGGCCTGATCGCCGATGCGCGGCATTTGTGCAGGTTCCATTCTTGTGCTTTTTGATATCGGTACAAAGAGACCCATTTCACGCCGGGAGCACAGTGACGGATGTCACTCAACGTTCCAGTGCGGAGACCATTCGATACCTTGAGGACGCCATGGCACCAAGCCTTCTCGCCGACCGACTGCTGGAGCACGTCCTTTCATTCTCATTGGATCCGCACGCCTTGCCCGATGGGGTCGGTGTTCTCGATCCATTCAATGGCACGCATGCCGATGAAGTACGCCGCATCGTTACGCTCTTCCACCGGAAATATTACAGTGATAATGGACAACGCTTGCTCATGCTCGGCATCAATCCCGGGCGCTTGGGTGCGGGCAGCACCGGCCTTTCCTTCACCGATACCAAGCGATGCGAAAGCGACCTGGGAATCGCCGTGAACGGCTTGCATACCCACGAGCCGAGCAGCGACTTCTTCTACCGCATGATCCGCGCTGCAGGGGGAGCCGAACACTTCTACAGCAGAATATACGTCCATGCTGTTTGCCCCTTGGGTTTCGTGAAGGAAGGACCGAAAGGTGGCCTGATCAACTTGAATTATTACGACGACAAGGACCTTGAAGCAGCCGTAACGCCATTCGTGGAGAATTGGCTCCGGACCTTGGTGGGAACCGGCATGCGAAGGGTCCTGGCCATTTGCATCGGTACAGGGAAGAACGCCAAGTATCTCACCGCACTGAACGATCGGCTCGGCTTGTTCGAGGAGGTGATCACCTTGGAGCATCCACGTTATGTGATGCAATACAAGGCGAAGAGCTTGGAGCTCTATATCGCCAAGTACTTGTCGGTGTTGGAACGGATCGACCCGTGAGGACCAGGACCATCAGTAGCCAAGGCCTTCATCACCGTTGTGCGGTCCTTGCGGGATCCACTGAGAATTGCTGGATGAAGGCGTAATTTCGTGGCCCTTCAATTGCAGCATCAACAAGCCATGGACCTACTCCGCGCCTTCGTTCTTCCCCTGATCCTGCTTCCGTTCCTAAAGTGTTCGGCACAGGACCAGTGGCCCATGGTGATCGATGCGGACGGGCGCACCATCACCATTTACCAGCCGCAACCCGAGAGCTACTCCAACGGGAAGTTCAGTGCGAGAGCGGCCATCAGCGGAGCGGAGAAGGGCAAGGACCCGGTATTCGGTGCCATTTGGATGAAAGGGTTCTTGGAAGTGGACCGCACCACGCGAATGGGGAGCCTCGTCGATCTGGACGTGACGGATATCCGATTCCCTACACTGACCGACACCACGACCAGCGGACAGTGGAAGCGGTACTTGAACGCGGAGATACCACGCCATGCGCAACCGATCTCGATCGACCGCTTGGTGGCCTCGCTGGATAACGAAAGCCGGGAGGAAGCCCCGGCATACGGTATGGCGCCACCCGAGATCATCTATACCAATGTTCCCAGCGTGGTGGTCTTCATCGATGGAGAGCCACAGTTCCAGGCCATGGAGAAAGATGTGTACGAGCGTGTGGTGAACACACCATTCTTCATCGCACGTATCAAGGACAAGCCGACCTTGTACCTGGGCACTGCGCAATTGTGGTACAGCGCCAAGGCGATGGAAGGACCTTGGGAAGTGACCACCAGCGTGCCGAAACAACTGCAGGAGATCGCGCCAAAGGATACCACGGCGGCACCGTTGGACAAGGATGCCGATGGAAAGGTGATCGCACCTGCCATCATCGTACGCACCAAGGCGGCGGAACTGGTGCAAACGAAGGGATCGGCCGAAATGCGACCGATCCAAGGAACACAACTCCTGTACGTGACCAACTCCGATGATGACATCTTCATGGACATCACTAGCCAGCGATACTACATCCTGGTAAGCGGTCGTTGGTACGCCTCACCCGGTCTGGAAAAAGGGCCTTGGACCCATGTGGCCGGCGATGCGTTGCCCAGCGATTTCGCGAAGATCCCCGAGGGAAGTGAGAAGGACAATGTCCTTGTCAGCGTGCCGGGTACGATGGCGGCGAAGGATGCCGTGATGGATGCACAGATCCCACAAACGGCCAAGGTCGACCGGAACACCACCACCACGGTGACCTACGACGGGGACCCGAAATGGAAATTGATCGATGGCACTGCGATCTACGAGGCGGAGAACGCTTCTACCACGGTGCTGTACATCAAGGAGCACTACTACGCCTGCGACAACGCGGTGTGGTTCGATAGCAAGGAGGCCACCGGTCCGTGGAAGGTGTGCGTGGAACTGCCGAAGGAGGTGCAGGATATCCCGCCAAGCAGCCCGAGCTACAATGTGAAATACGTTCAGGTGTACGAGTCCACACCGGATGTGGTGTACGTGGGGTACACCCCCGGGTATATGGGTTGCTACGTGTATGGCCCTACGGTGATCTACGGCACCGGGTACTACTACAAACCTTGGTACGGGGCCGTCTACTATCCGCGCCCTTGCACCTATGGCTTCAGTATGCACTACAACCCATGGACCGGCTGGAGCATGGGTGTGCATTACAGCAGCGGCTACTTCCACATGAGCGTGTATGGTGGTGGCTACCATGGCGGGTACTGGGGTCCTCCGATGTACCACCCGCCCTACCACGGTGGATACCACGGCGGCTATTATGGCAACAACTACCGCGGTGGTGGCAACACCATTAACATCGACAACAGCAAGAACTTCTACGGCAATGGATCACGACCGGGGGTGACACCGGCACGGCCGACCACACGCCCGAGCACCGGGAACGGCGCCAACGCCTCCACCCGACCTGCGCAAAAACCAACACGGTCCGATCAAAGGCCGACGACCAAGCCGGCACAAGGAGGTGACAAGGCCGGTAACCGTCCAGCACAGCAGCCGGCAAAAGGTGGCGCCAAGCCCGCCACGCAACCGGCCCATGGGAACAGCGTTCTCACGGACAAACAGGGCAACGTCTATCGCGATAAGGGAGGCAGCTACCAGCAGTTGGGGCAAGATGGCAAGTGGCAGGACACACAGCCCGCCCGGCCCGCGAATGGCGGCACCAAAACACCTGCCACACAGCCTGCCACCAGACCTGCGCTCTCCCCGAACACCCAGCAGCAGCTGAACCGCGACATGCAGAATCGCCAACGTGGTCAGCAGAACATGAATAATTTCCAGCAGCGTAGCGCACCTGCCGCCAGACCCTCGAACTTTGGCGGTGGTCGCACAGGGGGCGGTGGTCGTCGCCGCTGATCCAAACCCTACAACCCGAAACCATGAACACACGGAACATAATCGGCACGATCGCACTGTGCCTGGCCATTACCTCATGCACCAGCACCAAGATCGTCACCGAATGGCGGGACCCGGCCGTGAGCATTGAACAAGGGAGCTTCAACAAGGTGCTGCATATCGCATTGATCAAGGATGAGGCCACCCGTCGTGCCGCAGAGGACAAGATGGTCTCCCTCTCCAACGGCCATGGTATGGTTTCGTACAACTACCTCGGCAACAATGTCGAAGCCTTGAACAACGAGGGGGCCAACGACAAATTGATCGCCGATGGGATCGATGGTGTGGTGATCATGCGCTTGGTCGATGTGGCCAAGGAGCAGACCTACGTGCCTGGCAACACCATGCCCGCTTACTATGCCTCACCCTATGGATACTATGGCTACGCGGCGCCGATGTACTACGACCCGGGATACGTGCAAACTGACGTCACCTACATGGTGGAGACCAATGTGTACAGCACGCGGCAGGGCAAGCTCATTTGGACCGCGACCACCAGCACCATGAACCCCGCGGATGTGACTTCCGCGGTGGGCGAGATCGTGACCGTGATCCACAACCAGATGCGGGACGAAGGATTCATGCGCCCGGCTCCGAAGAACTAACGCAGGGACGAACCCACCACCGTTCCCGGCCCACCGGGATACGCAAGACTACAACGGCTTCCGGAGGAGGTAACGGGTGATGAAGATCCCCGTACCTCCCTTGCCTTCGGAGGCGCTGTTCACACCAGTGGTCACCGTGTGCAGTTCCCAGCCCTCAGCCACGTAATTGTTGATGGTCTCCACGATCATGCGGTCGTTGTTCGCGATGTTCTTGAAGTTGATGCCGACCATACTGTAGAAGTTCAGCAGGTCCTTGCCGACCTCCTGATCGCCTTGGTCGCTGATGATGACGCGCGAGCGGCCCAAGCCACCGGGCACCACGCTTTCGATGGTGCTGAACTGGCGGTAGGTGTACGCTTCGGCAGCGGGTTGTGGGCGGAAGCTGAGTCCGACGACGAGCAGGCCGGCCAAGCCGAAACCGAGTAAGAGGGAGCGGGAAGAGATCGTGATGTTCATGGGAAAGTGGTTCAGGTTGCTTTTCTTGGTACGTAACTTGCTTTCGCTCCAAGCAAATTAAATACCAAAGCTCATGGCCCGTTCATTCCTTGCCCTGCTCTTCTTCACCATCCTGCATGTGGCCAGCGCCCAAACGCGCTTCGTGGTCACCAACGTATCGATCACCGAAAAGGACCAGGTCCGCAATGGCCAGGATGTCACGGCCGTGATCAAGGGCGCTGAGGGCGACGACCGGGTCGTGCTCTACGATCAGGATGGCATCTTCTTGGAGACCCAGGTGCGCGTGCGCACCCACAACTCCAACCGCAGCAGCGTGAAGGAAGGCGCCGTGTACGTCACCTTCGAGGTCCGGTTGAAGATGCTCGGGGAGAATGACCGACGCACCATCCAGAAGGTGTTCTATGCGGAACAGGAACGGACGGCCCACATCAAGGAGAAGTTCACGGTGAAACACGGGATCGACGTCCGCGTGGTCACGGTGGAATTCGACGGGCGGATCGAGTGAGCCGCTATCTTGGCAGCATGCAGCTGCAGCGCCTGTTCGACATCCCCCGGTACCAGCTCGAGCGGTACCCGAAGTCCGATGCCATCGCCACGAAGGAGAACGGCCAGTGGCGTACGTACTCCATCCAAGAGGTCTTGGCCACCAGCGAACGCCTGGCCTTGGGCCTGATCGCCTTGGGCGTGAAACCCGGCGATAAGGTCGCCATCGGCAGCGGCAACCGCAGCGAATGGTGCCTGGTTGACCAAGCGATCCTGCGCATCGGTGCGGTCGCCGTACCCGTGTACCCCACCAGCAGCAAAGAAGATTACGCGTACATCCTGAAGCATGCCGAGGTGAAGGTGTGCTTCAGCGCCAATGCGGAGATCCATGCCAAGGCCGCGCAGCCCGGCGGACCCGAACACCAGTTCACCTTCGATGCCGTGCCCGGCGCACGCTTGTGGACCGAGGTGGCCGCCCTGGCGAAGGATACGGACAAGCCCACGCTGAAAGGCTACGAGGAGGCCGTGAAGCGCTCCGACCTCGCCACTATCATCTACACCAGCGGCACCACGGGCAAACCGAAAGGTGTGATGCTCACCCACGGCAACGTGCTCA
>JAGQVV010000324.1 GCA_020437805.1 Flavobacteriales bacterium | reverse complement strand
TGGCCTGCTTCTTCATGAAACGGAACATGGCGTTCTTCTTGATCTCATAGGCCACATACATCGTATAGTCCTTGGTGGTCTCGTTGAACCGGAGTTCCTCGTCGAATTTGCGCAGGTCCGCGATCTCGGTATCCATCACTTCGCGCACCAACGTCTGGAATTTGTCCGCCACATCGGCTGCGTTCACGTTTTCCGTCTGCCCGAGGTATTGGTCCGTTACTGCCCTGATGTTGGTCTTCACTTGGGCCGCCAACTGGTTCTTCGCATCCAGGTCGGCCTTGCTGCGCGCTATGTTCTGTGCCTGACTGACACCCACTCCCGTGCCTCGGAACCAAGCTGCGTTGCTCTCATACTTGTTTCCGGAGAACGGCTGCTTCACCTTGGCACCGGCCGGATTGTTGTTCTTGTTGCATGAGCTAAGGCCTCCGATCAAGGCAAGGCAAAGCATAGCGGGGATCCATGTGGTTCGGAAAGCGTTCATTGGTGGTTGGTTCTGGGTACCGCAAAGAAAAGACCGTGCCAGCCGTTGGTCACATCCTGGTCCCGTGAGTAGCATTTTCGGTGGTCAGGTCGCATCTTTCGGACAAATCCACCTACCATGCGTGTTCTAAAGACCATTCTGATCATCCTTTTGGCGCTCGGCGCTATTATTCTTCTCTTGGGTCTGATCGGCCCTGATACATACCGGGTTGAGCGATCCAAGGTCATTGCAGCCCCTATCGAAGTCGTATACGATCAGGTGAGCCACCTCGCCAACATGCGGGACTGGGGACCATGGCAGGCAATGGACAAGGACCAGGTGCAAAGCTTGGAAGGTACGGACGGCACGGTGGGAGCGATATGGAAATGGGAAGGCGACACCGTTGGGATCGGGCAGCAGGAGATCACGGCACTGGAACCCCACAAAAGCGTCCGGACCAAATTGACCTTCGTGATGCCCGTGGTAGGAGAAATGGTAAGCGACGGAACATTCGACCTCGTGGCCATGGGTGATAGTACCGAGGTGATCTGGGGAATGGAGGGAGAGAACGGATTCCTGGGAAAGCTCATGAGCAAATTCTCGGACCGAGACGGGATGCTTGGCCCCATGTTCGAAACGGGGTTGGCCAACCTCGCAGTTGTCTCCGAAGAACAGGTTTCAGCAATGGCCGCGAGCGACAGTTATGGGGGCTTCGAGATCACCACCATCGAATGGCCCGAGACGGTCTACATAGGGAAGCGCGACAAGAAGCTGAAATGGGCCGAATTCGAGGCGTTCTACGGGGCTTCGTTCGGAGCGACAGGTGCCGCTATGGGTGCAGCTCAATTGGAAATGGCCGGCGCACCGAGCGGGGTCTTCTTTGAATGGAACGAGACGGACCAAACGGCCGATGTGCTTGCCGGAATGCCCGTGAAAGCCGGAACGGACCTGATGGTCCCAGGATTTGAGACCCATGTGATCCCGGCGTGCAAGATGCTCAAGATCGAGTATTATGGTCCGTACGACCAAAGTGGGAAGGCGCATGAGGCGATGAACGCGATGATCGAGGCGAAGGACCTGACGCATTATGGCAATGTGGTGGAGGAGTACATCACCGACCCGGGTGAGGTAAAGGACAGCACCAAGTGGCTGACCAACATATATTACATGGTGAAGTAGTGCACTCGGACACTTTGGAAGGCCCTGATCGCCTATGTGATCAGGGCTTTTTCGTCCCACATTGTGGACAGAACGTGACCTCCCAACGGGCTCGGATCGGATGCTGGGCGACCTTCGTAAAATGGAATTGGCCTTGGCGCGCTTTCGCTTGCTCTTCAAACACCCTTTCGGGACCGCCCACGGGCTGCGCGATGGGACCGACTGTGTTCTCGTACGCTTGGGCGATGACGGTCATGAAGGCTACGGCGAAGCGACCCTTCCGCCTTATTTAAAGGAGGATCAGGATTCGGTGATCGCGGAGATCATGGCCTTCGCTCGGTCCGGGCTGCCATTCGATCGCGTTCCGTCGGAATTCGAACTGCGGTTACCCAGCTCATTGTCCAGCCCGGCAAGAGCCGCAATATCAACAGCATATTACGACTTGATTTTCAAAAAGTTGAATAAGTCAATATCAAGTTATTTTGGATCAAGGGGACGACCTTCCGTAGCACCACGTACTCTGGTCACATTGGGTCATTCGGAACTCGATGAAATAAGTCTGAAGTTGAAGGAATTACCGGCGTCGAGCGTTCTGAAGGTCAAGCTGGGCTCGGGCAACGACCTGAACACCTTGGACCGGCTTATGGACCTGGATCATCGCGATCTTGTTCTCGACGTGAACCAAGCATGGTCGACCATCAGCGAAGCCTTGAACGTGATCGACAGGATCGGTCCAAGACGGATCGCTGGTGTTGAGCAACCCTTCGCGAAGCACCGCTGGGACCTTCATGCGGAATTGACATCCATGGGCGAAGTTTGCGTTATCGGTGACGAGAGCATCCAGGACCCCGAGGACCTGAGGCGCGCACCGGGAACCTTCGGTGGGATCAATCTGAAGCTCATGAAATGCGGTGGGGTCGATGTCGCCGCGGATATGCTGGATGAGGCCCGAAGGCTCGGGTTGATGGTGATGCTCGGGTCCATGAGCGAAAGTTCCCTGGGCTGTGGAGCCATGGCTAGTTTGGCTGCCCAAGCTGATCTGTTGGACCTGGATGGTCCTTGGTTGATCAAGAACGATCCATACCAGGGACTGGGTATCGAGCAGGGCGACCTGATCATACCGGAAGGACCTGGTTTCGGCATTGAGCTTCGCTCCGAAGCTGATCTGGACTGGGCCACTATTGGCGCATAATTTATATTATGTAAAGTTG
>JAGQVV010000323.1 GCA_020437805.1 Flavobacteriales bacterium | reverse complement strand
CTGGCCGGATAGTACATCGAACTGGAAGCATCGACCACCAACTGGCAGCGCAGGTTGGTCTCTTCCTCATACCGTTTCACGAACAGCTTGTCCGTGCGGGCATAGAGCTTCCAATCCATGTGGCGCGTGCTTTCACCCTGATTGTAGGCGCGGTGCTCCGCGAATTCCACACTGAATCCGTGGAAGGGGCTCTTGTGCAGGCCCGCGAGGAAGCCTTCCACCACTTGGCGGGCCTTGAACTCAAGGGCGCTCAGGGACTGTATGCGGTGCTGTTCGATGGGCATAGGGTACAAAGAACGGGAAAGCCCCGGGCTTGCCGGGGCTCTCGCACGTTGATACTGGAGACCCTCAAGCCATCTGGCCGTCCAGCTTTTGGGCCAGTTGCATTTTCGGCACGGCGCCTACGCTGCGGTCCACCACCTCACCGTTCTTCAGGAACAGGATCGTGGGGATGCTGCGAATGCCATACTTCATGGCGGTCTGTGGGTTGTTGTCCACGTTCACCTTTCCGATAACGGCCTTGCCATCATATTCCTTGGCGAGTTCCTCGACCACTGGACCGACCATGCGGCACGGGCCGCACCATTCGGCCCAAAAGTCGACCATTACAGGTTTGTCGCTCTTGAGGGCGAGTTCTTCGAAGTTGCTGTCAGTGAGTTCGATTGCCATGCTGTTATTGGGCTCTGTGAGTGCCCTTGATTAGGTTGCTTTACGATCGGGTTCGCAAGATGACGGTTCCTCTTCTAGCGGTCGGGACCATCGTTCACTTCTTGCTCACGGATGGGTGTCGGCAAAGTTATCGCCACTTGACAACTTCCTTGCCATGGTCCATATCCTGTCGATCCGTCAGTTCAAGGTGTAGGATACATCGGATAAGGCCTTCAAGTTCCGGATCAGGTCCTCGCTCAACATCACCTCAATGCCTTTGCTGGGGGCTTCGATGGCGAGTTTCTCAGGGTTGCTGACCAACTGGATGTTCACCTTGCATTTGCCCGGTGAACCCTTCAATAGCCCTCCAAGTTCACGCGCCAAGGCGTCAGTGACACGCTCCGCATCAAGCTTCAGGTTGATCCTTGTGATGTACTTGTCCTTGGCATCACCCAACAGGTCCACGGAGCTGATCTTGAATTCCATCTGCCCTTCATCGCGGCCCCAAGTCCGAGCGCTGACACGACCTTTCACGAACAGCAGTGCCCCCGGCTGCAGGTAGATCTTGAATCGCAGGTAGTCTTCACTGAACAGCATGAAGTCATGCATCCCGTGGTGGTCCTCCAAGCTCATGCTTCCAAAGGGCTTGCCGCTCTTCGCTATTCGGTGTTCGGCTTTGGTGACGATGCCCGCGAACACCACTTCGCGGCCTTGCAATTTGTCAAGCTCCTTCAGTTCGGGCAACTTCACCGTGCACAGGTTCTCGATCTCCAAGCGGTGGTCGTCCAGCGGGTGACCGCTGAGGTAGAAACCGATGACCTCCTTTTCGTGGTGCAGTTGTTCCAGCGCGCTCCAGCCTTCGATCTGGGGTAGTGTGGGCTCGGGTATGGCAGCCGCACCTTCGGCCATGTCGAACATCGCTACCTGGGTACTGTCAGCTCCGTCCTGATGCTGTTGGCCATAACGCACGAGCGTCTCGATGAAGGTCGGCTTGCCTTCGCCTGCGCTGTGGAAGAAAAGCGCACGATCCATGCCCAGCCCATCGAAGGCCCCGGCGTATGCCAAACTTTCCAATGCCTTGCGGTTCGCTGAGCGCAGGTTCACACGACGCATCAGGTCGTAGACCCCCGTGTACGGTCCATTCGCTTCTCGTTCGGTGACCATGGCTTCCACCGCTCCTTCCCCAACGCCTTTCACGGCACCCAATCCGAATCGGATCTGCCCCGCCTTGTTCACGCTGAATTGGAACTGGCTCTCGTTCACATCAGGCCCCAACACCGGGATGCCCATCCGTCGACATTCCTCCATGAAAAAGGTGACCTTGTCGATGCTGCTCTGCGAATGCGTGAGGACGCTGGCCATGAACTCGGGCGCGTAGTTCGCTTTCAACCAAGCCGTCTGATAGGCCACGAAGGCGTAGCATGTGCTGTGGCTCTTGTTGAAGGCATATTGCGCGAAGGCTTCCCAGTCCGTCCAGATCTTGTCGCAGACCTT
>JAGQVV010000322.1 GCA_020437805.1 Flavobacteriales bacterium | reverse complement strand
TCCTGCTTGGCGTTGTCGATGAACCCGCAGGTATTGATCACCACCACATTGTGGTCGCCTGCATCGCTCTCGTGTTCAACAGCGATATCGTTGGCCTTCAACTGGGCCATCATCACCTCACTGTCGAAGGTGTTCTTCGAGCAGCCCAAGGTGATCACATTGACCTTGGTGGGCTTGAGGGTACGGGCTTTCATGGACCTCCAACCTTTGCACGGCGGGGCGCAAAGCTACGCCAACGCGGAAGGGCTCCCCTCGAATAAGGCAGAACAGCAAGATGTGCGGAGCGTACCCTTAGTTGAAGGCGTTCTTGAACCACGCCTGGTACTTCGCTCCGAGGATCGGTCCAGGCTTCATCTCACCATTCACCGCAGCGATCAGTCCGGTGATCCACACGATCAGATTGATGACACCCAATACCGCCATGGCGATCCAACCCAGGATGGGAATGAAGATCAGCACGTAGGAGGTCAGCCCAAGCACCACGATCCCCAACATCTGACGCAGGTGGAAGGCCCCTAAAGCCGTTTTCTTCTGTCCGTGCAGGACAATGGCGATGATGAACCCTATGATCGTGACGTAAGCGATTATCGCCGTGGTCTTGTCCTCGCCGGAGTTCGGTGTGGCCTGTGGCATATTGGTCTGCTGGTCTTCCATGGGGTTGTTCGTTGGTGAACGAATATAATCGGAAAACTCAGCCCTTGAACAAAGCCTCCACGAAGACCTTCTTGTCGAAGACCTGCAAGTGATGCATCCCTTCCCCTACCCCAAGGTACTTGATGGGGATACCGAACTGCTCACTGATACCGATGGCCACGCCGCCCTTGGCCGTACCGTCGATCTTGGTCAAGGCCAACGCGGTGACGTCTGTGGCCTTGGTGAACTGCTTCGCCTGTTCAATGGCGTTCTGACCGGTGCTGGCGTCAAGCACGAGCAGCACTTCATGCGGGGCGTCCGGGATGACCTTCCCCATCACGTTGCGCACCTTGGTGAGCTCGTTCATCAGGCCCACCTTGTTGTGCAAGCGACCGGCCGTGTCGATGATCACGACATCAGACCCTTTGGCCTTGGCGCTCTGCACCGTATCAAATGCCACTGCGGCCGGATCGGCACCCATGCCTTGTTGGACAATTGGCACCCCGACACGTTCGCTCCAGATCCTGAGCTGGTCCACGGCGGCTGCCCGAAAGGTATCCGCAGCCCCAAGCACCACACTGCGACCTTCGGCCTTGAAGGCATGCGCGAGCTTTCCTATCGTGGTGGTCTTGCCCACCCCGTTCACACCGACGACCATGATCACATAGGGCTTTATGGCGGGATCCACGGGCTCGGGGTCCTTCATCAATTCAGCGATCTCTTCGCGCAGTATGACGTTCAGTTCGCCGGTCCCCAGATACTTATCCCTGGCCACACGGGCTTGTATCCGTTCAATGATCCGCAACGTGGTATCCACGCCCACATCACTGGTCACCAACACCTCTTCGAGGTCGTCCAACACCGCATCGTCGATGGTGGATCGACCAGCTATGGCGCGGGTGAGCTTACCGAAGATGCCGCTGCGCGACCGTTCGAGGCCCTTTTCGAGGTCCTCTTTCACGCTGGCTTCTTGCGCCTCTTCCTTCTTCTTACCGAATAAACCGAACAGTGCCATGGTGGGTCATGAAGCTCGAAAAGGCCTCCACCCAAGGGTAGCGGCCTTTTCGTTGAATGCTATCGGGGATCACTTGCCTGCGAGCACCTTCTCGGCCTCGTCGCTGGGGACCACCTGTTCAATGAAGGAGTACCCGCCCGTGTCGGCCTTCTTGACCATACGGATTACTTTGGTGAAGGTCTTTGCATCGGCCTTCTTCAGGGTAGCAACGGTCTTCTTTGCCATGGCTTACTTGATCTCTTTGTGGATGGTCATCTTCCGAAGGATGGGGTTGTATTTCTTCAACTCCA
>JAGQVV010000045.1 GCA_020437805.1 Flavobacteriales bacterium | reverse complement strand
TCTCCGTTGGGGGTGAAGGTGTTGGGCATGAAGAGTTCCGGAGCTGGGGTTCGATCCTCCGTTGTGCTGGGCTGGTCTGTCATTTCCAGCCTGTCGTCCACCAGAGAGACCTCGCTTCGAGCGGGTTCGGGTTGCGTCTTCACTTCATTCTCCACCTCAGCGGTCAGTGCCTGAATGATCGTCTCCACCCGTGCAGGGTCATCCTTGGCGCGGGTGTGAACGGGGTCCAGAGCGGGCCTCAGGTCATCGACAGGGTCGGTGGGCAAGGGGGCCATGGGTTCAGGCCCTGCTTGCCTGATCACCCTTTCTGCCGGTCTCGGGGCAACGATCGGGGCAGCATCGCTCTGTAGGGGTTCCTTATCCGTGGAGACTACAGTGTTAACAGCTTGTGGCTTCTGCTCTGGTCCAGCAATGGCCCCTTCCGTTTCCTGCAACGGTCGTAGCTGCGCTGTGCTCACGGCCTCGTCCGCAAGTCGGACGTCGCTCGGAGCGTCCTTGAGAAAGAGGAATCCCGCGATCCCTGCCACTACAACGGCGGTTCCTGCGGCGGCCCATCCCAATAGACCGCTACCTCCCGCCGTGGCGGAAACATGCCCGAGTTGGCTGCTCACCGACTGCCACACCGCTGGGTCCACAGCCGTCTCATGGCCTTGGAACCGCTCCCTGAAGAGCTTGGCGACCCCATCCTCGGCACCCGGGGCGCTGGCGGCCATCCGCTGCTGGACCCCTTCCCAAACGGACGGGTCCACCGGGGACTCATGCCCCCGGAAGCGATCGCTGAACAGCTTGCTCATCTCATCCCTCATGCCCGTAACCGTATTGTGCTGCGACCTCCTTCGGTAGCAATTTGCGCAAATATGCCCGCGCTTTCATGAATTGTGATTTGGAGGTGTTCTCCGATACGCCGAGCATCTCCGCGATCTCCTTGTGAGCATAACCCTCAATGGCGAACAGGTTGAAAACCGTCCGGTAGCCGGTTGGTAGGGACTGGATCAATGCCATCAATTCATCCGTGCTCAACCCGGAAAGAACGTGTTCGTCCTCACTATGCAAGTGCTCGGCGCCATCCAGGTCCACGCTGTGGTCATAGGGCTTGTTCCTGCGGATGTGGTCCAAAGCGGTGTTCACCATGGTCCGTGCGATCCATCCACCCAATGGTCCATCGCCGCGGTAGTGGTCCATCTTTTGGAACACTTTCACGAAGCCATCTTGCATAATGTCCTGGGCTTGGTCCCGGTTGTGTGCGTAACGCATGCAGATACTCATCATCTTTCGCGCAAATTGCTCGTACAGAGCCTTTTGCGCTGTTGGATCGCCCTTGACGCAACCACTTGCGAGTTGTTCATCGGTCATGACCATCCGGTTGATGATGCGATCGGAGCCTTCGAAGTTGCCTGCCCCCCATCCGGATCCACCGTTACCGCAAGTTACGAAGACTCCCGCTCCGCCTTACCAAAGGCTACCTTTGCGAACTTTTTCGACCCTTTTGAGCAAGGCCCTTCCCGATCGACCCCATGGAGCACATCCGTAATTTCTGCATCATCGCACACATCGACCACGGCAAGAGCACTTTGGCCGATCGCCTCTTGCATATGACCGGGACCATCTCTGACCGCGATATGCAGGCGCAGAACCTTGACGATATGGATCTGGAGCGGGAGCGTGGGATCACGATCAAGAGCAAGGCCATCCAAATGGACTATACCCTGAACGGGCAGAAATACATCTTGAACCTGATCGATACCCCGGGCCATGTGGATTTCAGTTACGAGGTGAGCCGCTCGATCGCGGCCTGCGAAGGTGCCCTGCTCATCGTGGACGCCACCCAAGGGATACAGGCGCAAACCATCAGCAACCTGTACCTCGCTCTCGAACACGATCTTGAGATCATTCCCATCCTGAACAAGATGGACCTGCCCAGCGCGAACCCGGAAGAGGTGAAGGACCAGATCGTGGACCTGCTGGGTTGTAGGCACGAGGAGATCCTCAGCGCCAGCGGGAAGACAGGTCTGGGAGTGGACAAGGTGCTGGAAGCGGTGGTGGCAAGGGTGCCTGCACCCAAAGGGGATCCCGACGCGCCGCTCCAAGCTTTGATCTTCGATAGTGTGTTCAACCCTTTCCGCGGGATCATCGCCTATTTCCGCGTGATGAACGGCACCATCCGAAAAGGGGATAAGGTGAAGTTCTTCAATACCGGAGTGGTGTACGATGCCGACGAGGTGGGTTGCTTGAAGATGACCATCAAGCCTAAACCGGAAGTCCGGGCCGGTGATGTGGGCTACATCATCAGTGGGATCAAGACCGCCAGCGAGGTGAAGGTGGGGGACACGATCACGCACCGCGACCGACCCTGTGCCGAGTCCATCAAGGGTTTCGAGAACGTGAAGCCCATGGTCTGGGCAGGGATCTTCCCCGTGGAGACCGATGAGTATGAAGAGTTGCGCGATGCGATGGAAAAGCTGCAGCTCAACGACGCGAGCTTGACCTGGACGCCTGAAAGCAGCGCGGCGCTGGGCTTCGGCTTCCGTTGCGGCTT
>JAGQVV010000321.1 GCA_020437805.1 Flavobacteriales bacterium | reverse complement strand
GCGCATCGCTTGATCCAGTTCGCGAAGACGCAAGGCATGGGTGCGGAGGCCGAGGAACGGCTGTTCAGGGCCTACTTCACCGAAGGGGTCCATCTGGCCGACCGTGACGCACTGGTCCGCATAGCGAAGGAGATCGGGCTGGACGTTACCGAGGCGGAGGTCGTATTGGCTTCCACGGCATACACCGATGCCGTGCGTGCCGATGAAGGCGAGGCGCGGAAATTGGGTGTGAACGGGGTTCCGTTCTTCGTGCTCGATAGGAAGTACGGGGTGAGCGGTGCCCAGACCAGCGACCATTTCCTGGCTGCCTTGGAGCAGGCCTGGAACGAACGTCAAGCGGTCAAGCCCTGATCCCGACGCGCGGTCGGAAGAAGGGTCCACAGTGCGGCAGGCAACACGAAGAAGCAGAGCGGAAGGAGCAAGCGCGTTTCCGCGATCTGTCCGATCAGCATGTTCGGCAAGAGGAACAGCGGGGTGGCGAGCAGGGCGCGTTGCAGGAAGCGAGGCAATTCCCTGAAGCGCCAAAAGGCAAGAAGCCAGAACGGACCGAGGAAGAGCAGCACACTGTCCAAGGCCATCAGGTTCTCCACCGGGTGCCACCCTCCACCGAGGTAGGGAAGCTCGCGTGTGGCATAGCGGATCACGGCCACGGTGAGGTAGGCCGGCGCAGCGACCGTAGCGGCTCGTCCCAGCACCTGTGCGAGATGCGGGAGCGAGCGATCGTGCACCCCGGTCAGCACGATCAACACCGGTATGAAGAGGATCGTCTCGTTGTTGAACGCACCGAGCCAAGTGATCCCCGCGCAGATCCACCAGCGCTCCTCGCGCATGGCCCAGACCGCTCCGATGAATGTGCAGGCCAGAAGCGGCGCACTTTCCTGCAGGTCGTTCCGCGCCGTGAACGCGATCGATAGTGCGAAGAGGATCGTCACGGCATAGGCGGCCGCATCATCCAACCACCGCCGCGTGTACCGGAAGAAAAGGAACAGTGCCGATGCCGTGAAGACCAAGCGCTGCAAGGCGTACGATCGGCGCAGGTCGGTCCCGAACGTACGGTGGATCGCTTCCGGGATACCGAATTGCAAGAGCCGGCTCTGCTCGTTGTTGAAGTACTCGGAGGCCAAGAGCCGTTCGTGCACCAACTCCAGGGTGCCGTCCGTCCAAGCCGGGGTGGTGGCCACTTTCAGGTGGTAGGTGATCCATGCCAGAAAGACACAGATCAGCACGGACCAGATCACGGCCGATGGTCGCTCCGGGTCGCGCATGCCTTCCCGCTTTGCGTTCACCGGTGGCCGGCCGTGAGGATACCACAGAGGTGGAACAGCAGCCGTGCACCCACGTTCGCGTCCCAGTCGTCATGCTTACCCGGCGATACCTCCACCATGTCGAAGCCGATGATCGTCTTGCCGCTGCTCGCCAATCGCGATAGGAGGTAGGTGGCTTCCTCGAACTGGAATCCACCGGGCACGGGGGTTCCGGTGTTCGGGCATAGCGTCGGGTCCAGGCCGTCGATGTCGAAGCTGATGTGGACCTTGTCCGGTAGGCCTTCAATGATCGCGTCGCATTGTTCGCGCCATGTCACGCCATCGAATTGCTGGCGGCGTACATCGGCACTGCGCACGATCCGCACCCGGCCCTTCGACCTCAGGAAGACAGTGTTCTCCTGTTCGCAGAAGTCGCGGATCCCCACGCTCACGATACGCTCCAGTTGAGGGATCGCGAGCGCATTGTACATGATGCTGGCATGGCTGTACGTGAAGCCTTCGTATGCGATCCGCAGGTCGAGGTGCGCATCGATGTGCAGGATCCCGAACTTCTTGTGCCGTGCCGCCTGCGCCTTGAACATCCCCAATGGTGTGCTGTGGTCGCCACCGACCAGCCCAACGAGTTTCCCTTGGTCCTGCCAATAGCCCACGCGTTGTTCCACCCAATCGTTCATCACCGCGCTCTCTTCGTTGATGAGCTTCAAGGCCTTCGCGGCCCGGGCCTTCTTCTTGGCATCGCCGCCTTCGGTCAGGAGATCGATGACCTGCTTGGCCTGCTTCTTCAGGTCGTCGCTCTGCATCTGCAGGGCCTTCGGGATCTCGTCCATGGCGATGCCACGCTTCCACAGGTCGGGGAATTCGCGGTGGAAGAGGTCCACTTGCAAGCTGGCCTCCGTGATCGCCGCCGGGCCTTTCGAGGTTCCGCCGCCATAGCTCGTGGTCACTTCCCACGGCACCGGGACCAACACCACATCCGCTTCTTCACAGGTGAAGGGCAGGCCGTAGATGCCGGCTTGGGAGGAGGCGGGGTTGTTGGGGTCGAACTGCTTGATCTTGCTGGCCTTGCTCATGGGAAGGAAATGGGATGTGACGACGAAAGTAGCCATCGCGTCCATGCCCCCTTGAATGGAGCCGCCCCGCGCCGTTCGCTGTACACGAACGGCGCAGGGCATGGTCCCGGAACCCCAACCCCTCGTTGCCCCGGAGCCCTGGAGGGCGGCTCAACTGGTGCCCATGCGTTCGAACATCAGGCCGATCAGGTTCGGGATCAGGCTTGTGGTGTTCGCACGTGCGGTAGTGACCGCATCACGGTCCTCCGCCACGCTGCGCTTCGGCCTTGCGGTGCCTGCTGTTCCGCTGGATGCTGCCTTCTTGGAAGGGCCGCGCCATACCACCGCAGCGATCGGCCCGCTTGCTTTCACGGTGTCACGCGGCGCAGGTGCTTCTTCTTCCCAGCTGTTGTCCCTGCGGGGCGCTGGTGAATTCGGGTCCTCCAAGCCCCGTTCCGTCATGGTCCACGTCCGGCCCAGCATGTGGCGATCCAGGGTATTGGTCACATTGTCGATGTCGTAGATCACCGCCTTGCTGCCGGGGCGCAGGAACACGCTCTTACCCACCGGTACCTCCAGGGTGAATTGCACATCCTGTCCACGGAACTTGTTCGCTGCATCGTAACGCACGATGGGGGAAACGAACAGGACCTCCTCCTCCTGCGAATAGCTGTACTGGATGCCTTCGGCCCTTGCCAAGGCCGCCTTCGCGCTGCTGCCGTGTGCTTCGCGCCGAACCTTCAGGTGGAAGAGCGTGTCCGCGCTGCGTTCCACGTCGAGCTGTCCCCAAGCCCCGTACACGGACCCGTTCTCCAGGTGAAGACCATCCAGGTCCACTTCCAGATCGCCGTCATCGAAATTCACGCTCCAATCGCCGGCCATCCCCGTGGCGTCCAACGCATCGAGGTAGAGCGTCCCCGAAGCAGGCTGGACCAGTTCGATCTCCGTGATCGTCTGGTTCTCGCGTTTGAAGTCCTTGGCGAGGTCGGCAGCGGCCCAAATGGTCGGGATCCACGCCATGACCCAGAGCACCACCATGCTCAACCACAGCCATTTCGGGGTGCGTGTGTTGAGCAGCAGCCGAAAGCCGGTGAGGAACATGCCGAGCACGGGGATCACCAAGAGCGAGAACACGCCGATGCCGAACCATAAGGCGTGCTCACGGCTGTTGAAGAGCAGTTCACCAAGGTCCAGCAGGCCCATGTCCTCGCTGGACCAGGTGGCATGCCACAACGATACGGTCCCACCGATCATGCCCGTGATGAGGCCCAGCATCAAGCTGAACGCGACGATCAGGAATACGATCCCGATCAGTTTCACGAAGACCTCCGCAGCCTGGCTTTTCCGCCGATCCGCATGGGCTCCCCAGCCTTTGCCGATGTCCCTGGCCTCCTCCGCCATGCGGGCACCTCCTTCCTTCACCCGCGCGGTGCCTTCCTCCACCACGCGTTTGATGTTCTCCACGGTGACGTCCTCGCCACGCATCCGCAGGCGTTCCGCAGCGTTGTCCGCTGCCGGTACGATGATCCAAAGCAGGATATACAAGGGGATCAAGGATCCCACGCTGGCCCACACCAGCACGATCATTGCAATGCGCAACCACAAGGGATCGACACCGATGTACGCACCGATCCCGCCCATGACGCCGCCGATCCACCTGTCGTCCGGATCCCGGAAGAAACGCTTGCTGCGGCTTCTCGGTGGCACGGTGGTGTACGCCGCCTCGCTTCCGGCCTCTTCGCCATCGCTGAAGTCCTCGGGCTGGCCCATGATGGCCATCACATGGTCCACGTCGGGCATACCCACCACGTTGCGACCGGACAGGCGTTCCGAGAAGAGTTCGGCGATCCGGGCCTCGATGTCCGCCATGATCTCGTCCCGGCCTTCGGTGCCGGTGAACTGTGCGCGGATGTTGCCGAGGTAGCGTTGCAGCTTGTCATAGGCGTCCTCCTCGATATGGAACACCGTACCGCTGATGTTGGCTGTGAGGGTCTTTTTCATCGTGTTGCGTTCCTACGGGTGGTCTTCTTAACGGCTTGTGATAGCTCGTCCCAGGTCTGGTCGAGCTCGTTCAGGAATTTCTCGCCCACCTTGGTGAGCGTGTAGTATTTGCGCGGTGGCCCGGATCGGGATTCCTCCCAACGGTAGGTCAATAGGCCTGCATCCTTCAGGCGGGTCAGCAAGGGGTAGAGGGTGCCTTCCACCACGATCAGCTTCGCGTCCTTCAGCTTGCTGATGATGTCCGACGGATACAACTCCCCGTTCGCCAAGGTGCCCAGGATGCAGTACTCCAGGACCCCCTTCCGCATTTGTGCCTTTGTGTTCTCGACTCTCATGCTTCTCGCGCCAGGACCATCGATGTTGAGCGATCTGCTCGTACCCAAGGTTCCTTGACGGTCCAAAGATATGGGCATGGGTTGGTACTATGCAACACATAGTAGTATGTATGTGATGAACGGTGCCCCGTGCGTGACGAACGGCGAGCCCCTTCGCTCTGGCGTTCCGGGTACCTCCCTGCTGCGCATAAGCCCGCCCCGGCTATCTTGCGCACACCAAACAACCTCGTTCCATGCGCCACCTCTGGAAGATCATCCTCGTTCTCGTCCTGATCCTCGGGATCGTGGGCTATTTCCGGTACTTCTGGGTCTTCGGCACCGGTGTGAAATCCGGCGAGCTGAATTACCTGGTGCACAAGGGCATGCTCTTCAAGACCTACGAGGGCAAGATGATCCAGACCGGGATCCGCAGCCAGAACGGAACCCTGCAGAGCTTCGA
>JAGQVV010000320.1 GCA_020437805.1 Flavobacteriales bacterium | reverse complement strand
ACCTGGCCGGCCTGAAGCGCGTATTCAAGAACAAGGTGATCCCCTTGCTCGAAGAGTACTTCCATGGCGATGCGTTCAAGGTCGGTGCGGTATTAGGCGATGCCTTCGTGGAGAAGCAGAAGGGCAAGGTGTCCTTCGCAAAGGGCTTCGATATGGAGGACTACGAAGTGAAGGAGATCCATCGCCTGAAGGACGTGGACCTGATCAACGACCCGGAGGTATTCAAGGCGATCTATGCCAACTGAGCCGCTCTGCGTCTTTGAACACGAGAAGCTCCGCGTGGGTGAGCGGGGTTTCACACGTACCCACTTCAAGCGCCTTCTCGCCTGGAATGAGGCGAACGGCTACAAGTACTTTTCAGCTGGCCCGTCGAGCATCAAATTCGCACAGTACGTCGGTGTCATACAGGTCGGCGATCTGGTGATCGAGATCCTGCCAAAGGCCGATGCGACCGGCGACGAGAAGACCTGGCAACAAGCGCTGTTGGATATGCTGTCCTTGGTGCACGACCTGCCTTTGTCCAGCACCACGGAGAGCCACCTGCACAAAAGGCGTTCGTCCATCTTGGACTTCTTTTTCGGCCTTTACTTGGAAGATGTGTATGGGTTGGTACGTCGGGGCTTGGTGAAGAAGTACCACCACACCACAGGGAACCAAGCGGTCTGGAAAGGCCGATTGCACTGGCCGGGCCACCTCAAGGAGAACCTGATCCGCAAAGAGCGCTTCCATGTGGTGCATCAAGTGTATGACCGGGACCACGTGTTGCATGCCTTGCTGAAGCGCGCACTATCGATCATCGCCGGAACAACGCTGGACCCCTTGCTTCAGGGGAAGGCCAAAGACCTGTCAGCAGCATTTGAAGATGTGGATGATCGGCTATTGACGACCGCGGCCATCAACAGGATCAAGCTGAGCAGGAAAACGGAGCCCTACGCCCGGGCGGTGCGTCTCGCACAAATGATCGTTCTCGATCACGCCCCGGACCTCAAGGGTGGCCGTTCCAATTTGATCGGTCTCGTGTTCGACATGAACCAGCTGTTCGAACGCGTGGTGCTGAAGCTCATGCGCCGGTCGGCATCGCGCTATCCGGAGCTTGCCATATCGGGTCAGGACAGTCGACGCTTTTGGGGAACCAAGACCATCCGGCCCGACATCGTCATACGCCGAGGGGAGGAGGTCGTCCAGATCATCGACACCAAATGGAAGGTCCCGAGCAATGGCAAGCCGAGTGATGATGACCTGAAGCAGATGTACGTGTATAACCTGCAATTCGGCTCCACGCAGAGCATGTTGCTCTATCCGCACACTGCGACGGCCACCATCGTTTCCGAAGCATACGAGGAATGGACATGGGCGGAGAGGCGAAACCATGGCTGCACCATGGAGCACATTCAACTCTTCGACCCCAAGAGCGGCAATGTGATACGAGGTGCTTGTGACACACTGCTTGCTACAATAGCACGGACATGACCGATCGGCCGTACTACACATTCAACCGCGAAGAGCGGAACTTGGCAGCGATACTCTATCACCTGCTGTTGTCGGGCGAAGAAAATCTCAAACGGTTCCTGGAACTCGTCGACCATAAGCCCGAGTGGTCTGTGGATAAATGTGAAGTCTACTTTGAGTACGCGTGGCTCAGGGATAAGTGGCACCTAATGGATAAGGAGGTGAATCCCAATGAGGTAAAGCGCAATTGGGTGGAAGCTCGTTTGCCTCCGAGTATCAAGCCGCCCTCAGTGGACAAAGGAATACGAGCATGGAATGAGTTTTTCGGCTTGACAAAAAAGCCATCCAGCAAGCACATTCAATCGCCAGCGAACTGGGTGTTGGCTGGCATTCACCCTTCTGTCCAAGGCAATGCTTTTCGCAAGTTGGCCATGTTGAAGTGGGCCTTCAACATCAAACCCGATCTGGTGATCATTACCGGAGACAATCGAGCGGTGTGCGTTGAGGCCAAAGTGGAAAGCGGTGCGGGTAAGTATCCCACGTCAAAGTCAGATAAGGCAGTTTGGAAGGCACGCCTTGCAGGTGAGTACATTGATCAACTGGACTGTCAGCGCAACCTGTTCGAAAGGGTTCTTGATTATCCAGTGGCTTCCCCGGGGTCACCAAATCCTTCGGTGCGATTTGTTCTGTTGGACAACGAAGGCAAAGGGCAGGCTGTCGTGAAGGGGTTGTCCTGGTCAGCAGTATTCACGGAAATGAAGACGCTCAACAGTCATGCGATGGTGAAGAAGTCGTTGGAACCCATTGTAAAGGCGTGATACGAATGTCCCACCTCCTCTCCAAATCCACCTACATGCGGGGCCACCAGTGCCCCAAGAGCTTGTGGCTGTACAAGCACCGTCCGGAGCTGCGACCGGCGGTGTCGGTGGCGCAACAGGCCATCTTCGATACGGGCACTGCCGTGGGGCTGTTGGCGCAGCAGCGCTTTCCCGGCGGGGTGGACTGCACGCCCGAACACCACTACGACTACGGTCCTGCGCTGGCGGCCACACAGCAGGCCCTGGCCGATGGCGCGGCGGTGATCTACGAAGCGGCCTTCCAGCACGATGGCGTGCTGGCCGCGCTGGACATCCTGCTGCGTGAACCCGATGGCTGGGTGGCGATCGAGGTGAAGAGCAGCACCCGCGCGAAGGAGCAATTCGTGGCCGATGCGGCCTTGCAGTACCACGTGATCACCGCGAGCGGTCTGCCCCTGAAAGCGATGCAGGTGATGGTGATCGACACCAGCTACGTGCGGCAAGGTCCCTTGGATGCGCAGCGCCTCTTCAAGCTGGAGGACGTCACCGAAGCGGTGCTTCGCCTGCAAGCAGCGGTGGTGGAACGCATCGCGGCCTTGAAGTCCGTGGTGGCCGCCGCGGTGGTGCCTGCGGTAGGGATCGGTCCGCACTGCGACAGCCCCTACACCTGCGAGTTCAAAGCGCATTGTTGGGCGCATGTCCCGGCGCAGGGCTCGGTGCTGGAGCTCACCAACGCACGCGGCAAGGACTGGGAGTTGTACGAACGGGGCATCATGCGCATGGCCGACATCCCGGCGGACGAGCCGCTCCTGAGCAGTCAGCAACGGCAGGTGAACGGATGGCGTACAGGCGAAGGCCTGCTGGACCACGAAGCCTTGGGCAGCTGGCTCGCCGGCCTGCGTTATCCGCTGCACCATTTCGACTTCGAGACCATCATGCCCGCGCTGCCGCTCTATGATGGCACACACCCTTACCAGCAGCTGCCCTTCCAGTACAGCCTGCACATCCAGTCCACCCGCGGCGCGGAACCCGTGCACCGCGAACACCTCGGCGATGGGCGCAGCGACCCACGCGAAGCGCTGGTGCAACAGCTGCTGCAGGACATCGGTCCGGAAGGGGACATCCTGGCCTACAACGCAGCCTTCGAACGCAGCTGCTTGAAAGGCTTGGCGCGCGCCCTCCCGCAGCACGCCCCGGCCTTGTTGGCCCTGGTGGAACGCATCAAGGACCTGGAACATCCCTTCAAACGCGGCTGGCACTACGTGCCTGCGATGAACGGCCGGTCCTCCATCAAGGCGGTGCTACCCGCCCTCGTCCCGGAAATGAACTACGCCGACCTGGAGGTGCAAGAGGGCATGACGGCCAGCCGCCACTTCGAGTCACTGCTCAGTGGCAGCTACACCGGCGATGTGGAACAACTGCGGCGCGATCTGCTCGCGTATTGTAGGATGGATACGCTGGCGATGGTGAAGGTGCTGGAAAGGTTGTGGCTTTCATGTTGACCGTTGGGACGTTAGCGATCTCATCCGGACCTGAGAGGCCGAAGGACAAGTTCGGCCCCTGGTTCTGCGGTCAGAGGGAATTTCACGGGTCAAGTAGCACGAGAAGGCGATGTTGCTATTTTGTATCGTGTTACGATGGACCAACGAATAACGCATCCCAAGATGGACCAACGCGCAACGCACCAACGATTTATGGGCAACAATGGCACACGGCACTTGTCCGCGCTGTGTGCCCTGTTCATCACACTCGGCCTTTTCGCTGTCCAGGTCCCGGTACCGCTGGCGCGTTCCGCCGCGGAACGCTTCATGGCCGGCCCGCAGCTTGGCCGACACGATGCGTCGCTGACCTTGGCCCACAGCGCCACAGTGACCACCGCTGAAGGAGAGTTGGCCACCTACCACGTGTTCAATGCGGCGAACGGGGGCTATGTGATCATTGCCGGCGATGATCTGGTACAACCTGTATTGGGCTACGCACCGGACAGCCGGTTCGACCCTTCCGACCTTCCGAGCAATGTGGCCAAATGGCTCCAAGGCTATGCCAGCGAGATCCAGGTAGCACTAACAGCCAACATGCCACAGGCCGATGCTGTGCGCAGGCAGTGGGAAGAACTATTGGGCGGGGCCATGGCCACTTCCGGCGCGCCACGCGCGGTGGCACCCTTGATGCAGACGACTTGGAACCAGGCTCCATACTACAACGCGCTGTGCCCGGGGGGCTCGGTCACCGGCTGTGTGGCCACAGCGATGGCACAGATCATGAAGTTCTGGAACCACCCGGCAACGGGTTCGGGCTTCCACCAGTACAACCACCCGCAATACGGTACACTGGCGGCGAACTTCGGTGGCACCACCTATGCATGGGGTTCCATGCCGAACAACGTGAGCAGCCCGAACAGCGCAGTGGCCACCCTGATGTACCACTGCGGGGTGGGTGTGGACATGCAATACAGTCCCGAGGTGAGCGGGGCTTGGGTGATCCAATCCCACAGCCCCACCACCGATCATAATGCGGAGTATGCGCTGCGTACCTACTTCGGTTATCGCTCTTCCTTGTCCGGTGTGGCCCGCGCCAGCTATTCGCAGGCCCAATGGATCAGCTTGCTACGCACCGAACTGGATGCGGGCCGCCCCGTTCTGTATGACGGCTTCGGCGACGGCGGCGGGCATGCTTTCGTGTGCGATGGCTACGATGACAACAACTTCTTCCACTTCAACTGGGGCTGGGGTGGCGCGCATGATGGTTACTTCACGGTGAATGCTCTGAACCCACCTGGAACCGGGATCGGGGGCGGGTCCGGTGGATACAATGCAGGCCAAGAGGCGATCATCGGCATTCAACCACCTGCCTCCTCGGTCACCTACAACATGGCCCTCTACGCCAACGTATCCCCCTCGGCCTCCACCTTGGGCTATGGACAGGCCTTCACCGTGCAGACCAATCTGGTGAACAACGGCACCAGCACCTTCAACGGCGATTACTGCGCAGCGTTGTTCGATGCAGCTGGGAATTTCGTGGATTACGTGGCCATCCTCAGCGGCTTTTCGCTGCAGTCGGGCTATGTCTATACGGATGGGCTCACGTTCTCAAGCACGGGCATTTACGGCATGCTGCCCGGCACCTATTCCATCGGGGTCTATTACCGGCCAACGGGTGGGAACTGGGTGCAGGTGGCGAATAGCGGCTCGTACATCAATTATGCGCAGGTCACGGTGGTCAACTACAACACGATCGCGTTGAATTCGAACATGACGGTCACGCCGAACGGGAATTTGACGCAAGGCGGGCAGGTCTTGGTCAACCTGAATATCGTGAACAACGGTAGCTCCACCTTCAGCGGTGTGTACGACGTAAGCCTGTACAACTTGGACGGCAGCTTCGCACAGACCATCGGAACGATCACCGAAGGGGCCGGGCTTCTACCCGGTTATACCTACCTCGCGCCCTTCCTCACCTTTGGTCCGGCTCCGGTAACGGTTCCACCGGGCACGTACCTGTTGGCTGCCTTGCACGACCCCGGCACG
>JAGQVV010000319.1 GCA_020437805.1 Flavobacteriales bacterium | reverse complement strand
TTCGGGTCGATGCAACAGGTCCGTGGGTCGATGTCCACGAACACGGGTTCACAGCCCTCCCAAAGAATGGCGCTGGTGGTGGCCACATAGCTGAAGGGCGTGGTGATGACTTTGCCGGTGATCCCCAAAGCGCGAATAGCCAGTTGGATGGCGAGGGTACCGTTGGCCATCAAGCGCAGGTGGGGCACCTCGAAACGTTGGCGTAGGGTCTCCTCCAGTTCCTGATGGATCGGACCTTTGTTCGTGAGGACATGGCTGGCGTAGGCCTTGTCCAACCACGCATCGTACTCCGCCCGCGGCGGAAGGAAGGTGCGTGTCACGTATATGGGTGCCGTGGCGGTAGTCTCGCTGGCCTGCGCCTCCTTGTTCCGTTGTCCGGTGCCTGTCCCTGCGTTCTCCATGGGCTTCATACGGATCCCTGTTCAACCACCACTTCGCTCACCGTGCTGCGAACGAATTTGGACCAAAGCACCTTCTCGGCGTGCACCCGGAAGGGATGCAGGCCTTGGTGCAGACACAGGTTGACCTTTGATCGGGGGTCTCGTATCGCGACCACGAATGAATATGCAGCGGCATTAAGCTCCATCCGCCCGATCGGCACTTTCAAGGTATGCTCACCCGGTGGCAGTTCGATCGGCGCTCCGGATCGGTCCACAACTGGCACGCTGAGAATGGCCGTCAGCGTGGCATCCAGGACGGAAACCGTCATCGCTGCGCTATGCCCATCCTCGACCCGGACCTTGACGCGCACCGCGACCTCCTTTCCATGTTCGATGGTCGGCATGTCGGTGTTCAACGTCACTCCGTCCATGGCCACACGCAGGTCCAGAACGCTCGCACCACCGGATCCGGAGATCTGTTGTGCATTCTTGGCCAGACCGTAATAATGGTTCACGCCCTCCCCCGGTTCATCCGTATCAAGCACCGGTTTGCCATGGTCCATGACCATGACACGGGTGCAGAACGAGGTGATGAGGGGCATATTGTGGGAGACGAAGACCACGGCCGAGGTGCTCATCAGCTCGCGCACGCGGTTCAGGCATTTCACCGTGAAGTTGACGTCGCCCACGGCCAATACTTCATCCAGGAAGAGGATGTCGGGCTTGATCAAGATGGCCGCCACGGCGAAGCCAAGCCGCACGCTCATGCCCGAGCTGAAGTGCTGCACGGGCATGTCGATGAACTCCGCGATCTCCGCGAAGGCGATGATCTCGTCGATGCGATCGTCCACAACCTTTTTGCTAAGGCCGAGCACCGAGGCGTTGATGTAGATGTTCTCCCGTGCGGTGAGGATGGGGTTGAAGCCGGCGCCCAAGGCGATCAACGCCCCGACCTGCCCGTGGATCTCCACCCGGCCCGTATCGGGCTTGATCAGGCCGTTGAGCATCTTGAGCAAGGTGGTCTTCCCCGCCCCGTTGTGGCCGATCAGGCCCAAGCATTCGCCACGGCGTACCTCGAAGCTCACACCTTGCAGGGCCCAGAATTCCTTCGGCCGAAGCTGCATGGTCCGTGGACGACCGAACAATTCGTCGCGCACGTCCTGCACCCCGTAACGGAGGGAGGTCTTCAGGTCCCGGCAGAACT
>JAGQVV010000318.1 GCA_020437805.1 Flavobacteriales bacterium | reverse complement strand
AAGCGTTTGGTGCTCTGCAACTCGCGCCAGACCTTCCGTAGCTCTCGATATCCGTTGACAACGACATCCCCTTGGGGCTTACGGCCGTATGGGTTGTCGGGAAGCACCCGGAACGCGAATTGGGCGAACCCGATCCACCAGACACCCACGGTGATGAATGCGATACGTGCCGGGACCGCACCGAATTCCCTACCGAACAACCTCACGCCATCCGGGATCCCGAAGGCCTCGGGCTTCATGACCATGGCCAAGTTCAGGATCAACAGGATCACGCTTCCGATGTATCCCATGGTATAGCCTCGAGCACTGATCCGGTCATGGTCCTTGGGCTCCGCGATCTCGGGCAGGAAGGCATCATAGAAGATCAGGCTGCCACTGAAGCCAACGCAGGCCAGCATCACAAGCCCAAGACCGAACCAGATATGTTCCAACTCAAAGAAGAAGAGCCCGGCACAGCTGAGGGCCCCGGCGTAACAAAACCCTTGGAGGAAGCGCTTCTTCCGCCCCGTGAGATCCGCGATGCCACTGAGTATCGGCGAGATCAACGCGACCAACAGGAAGCCGGCGGAAAGGGAGTAGGAATAGAGCGATTGGGCAGGAAGACCGTAACGGGCTTCGACCAGGTCCTTCCCATCGATCACCGTGATCGCAGCGTAGAAGATGGGGAACACCGCCGAGGTGATCGTGAGCGAATAGACCGAGTTGGCCCAGTCGTACATCGTCCAGCCGCGGATCAGGCGGGGATCACCCTTCTGCATGGGAGCAAGGTATGCCTTCGCCGCCACCACGGATCAACCGTGGGAACCGGACCTGGCCATTGAAGAGAACGGGGTCACTTCATCAATTCCACCTCCACGCGTCGATTCTTGCTCATACCGATATCGGTACCGGAATTATCGACCGGCACATCGCCCGCCATTCCGAAGGTGGTGATCCGCGCGGGATCGATACCGGATTCCACCAGCGCATCCTTGACCGCGTCGGCACGTTCCTTGGCCAGGGTGAGCAGGTCGGGGCGAACCCGTGTGCGATCCATCTCGGTGGCATCCATGTGACCGATCAGCTTCACTTTGAGCGTGGGCTCGGCCTGCATGGCCTCGATCAAATTCGTCGCACGACCGTCCATGGAGATATCGACCGTGCGTTGGAAGCGCTTGAAGTAGAAAACCTGCCGATCGGCGCGCTCGGCCGGTTTCAAGTTCGGGTTCACAGCCTCCTTGCTACCATAGATGAACTCGCTCTCGGCCTTGTCCAACTGCTCGCAGGAGCATTCGCTGCGGTTCTTGATCGGGTACACCTCCACATTGTCGATGTAGTAGTATGCACTGAAGACCTGTTGGCGGGTCTCGCCACGCGGCCGTTTCACCTTTGCGTTCGGGGTCTTTTCCGTGGCCTCGAAGTTGCCGATGATGATGTACTGCTCATACCCTGCCGCTTGGTACACCCCGCACACGCCCTGCCAGCTGAAGACATCGTCGTAGATCTTGGAGCGCAGGTTCGGAACTTGGGCGCCATAGGTCAAGCTGGTCTCTTCATCCTTCTTATCGACCTTTTGCTTGCTGATGTACGCGCCGAGCTCGCCCGTGGCATACTTGCTCAGATCGCCAAGGTTAACGTAGTAGCTCACGCAATAGAGCGAATCCTTCTTCATGGGTTTCGCAAGCTTCGTTTGCAAGTAGGACCGCGGCTCCTTGTTGCCATAGCTCCACCACCGTACCCCGGCGTAGTTGATCCCGCTGAGCGCACTTTGCTCACCTGCAAAATTCTTCGGGATCGAAATATTCGTTTCCGGCAGGGCATCCTCGGTGAAAAGGTCGGCCTTTTCCTTGGTGGGCGAGTCCCAACCTGTGGCATACTCGATCCCACCGGTGCGCTTCATCTTCTTGCCTTCCACGGTCTCGAAGTCACCATTCTGGACCCAGTTCCTGTCGTGATCGAAATCCTGGGCGACGAGCAGCGCAGGAAGGCATAAGGTGATGATGATGGAGAAGGTGGATCTCATGGATGTATCTATGGATTGGGTCATGATCGGGCCGGGCCAAGTTAACGATGTGATCGCCGTTGGCATGCGATGGTTGCAGTACTTCTTGCCAAGTTCGTGCCAAGCACCGAAAAAGAGGAAGGGCGGCCGAAGCCGCCCTTCTTTGTTATTCCATCGTGCGCCTTTCTAATTCTTGATAAAAGTGAAGCCCAAAGAGAACTGGATCCCGTTGTAAATTAACGGGTCTGCTGAGTTCTCGGCAATCGAAGTGAAACCGCGTAGATAGCGCAGCCCGAGATTGAATCCACTCTCCATCTCATAATTCAAACCCGCTGCTGCCGCAAAGTCGAAACCGGCAATTCCGGTATCATCCGAACTCTCGCCGGAAAACGTTGAAGTGGTTGTCGTTCCGGCAACAGTCTGTGTCTCGGTATAATCCAGGGATGAATTGTAACCCATGCGCAGCGCAAGTACAGGACCCACGTGAACATGAAAGCCTTCAGAGGCCATAATATCGAGCAGTAAGGGAACCTCAATGTAACTCACCTTAACTGTTGCATCTCCCTCTGTCCGCTCCATAACCATTTGCATGAACGCATTCGTATAGGAAACTGTTTCGTCGATAGATTCCTTCACTCCCCGCGTTGTGAACAATAGTTCCGGTTGAAAAGCCAGCATATCAGAAAACGGAATCCGTCCATACGCGCCAAGATGGAACCCGATTCCATTAGAAGGGTCGGCATCTTTCAATGTCCAAATATTGTAGTTGAGCCCTGCTTTTGCCCCAATGTCAACCTGTCCATAAGTAAGCACAGAGAGGCCCAAAGCTAATGAACCGAGAACTACCTTTTTCATCGGATGTGGTTTAAGGATTTTCACCAAATCTAGGACTCCAGACTTGATCCACAAATCAATTCCCTTGTTCCGCCCGGATGATATTCAGGGCACTTCCGGCCTTGAACCAGCCCACCTGAGCAGCATTGTAAGTATGGTTCGCGAGGATGGTATCGGATGATCCGTCCTTGTGCTTGAAAACAAGCGTGAGGGGTACTTCGGGGGCGAATTCCGTAAGGTTGGTGATGTCCACACGGTCGTCCTCCTGGATCTTGTCGTAATCCGCTTCGTTGGCGAACGTGAGGGCAAGCATCCCTTGCTTCTTGAGGTTGGTCTCGTGGATCCGAGCGAAGCTCTTCACCAGCACTGCGTTCACACCCAGGTGGCGTGGCTGCATGGCGGCATGTTCGCGGCTGGAGCCTTCGCCGTAGTTGTGGTCGCCCACCACGAATGAGGGTTGACCTGCGGCCTTGTACGCGCGCTGGGTGGCCGGTACGGCACCCACCTCCCCGGTCAACTGGTTCTTCACCTTGTCCACCTCACCGGTGAAGGCGTTGGTGGCACCGATCAGGGTGTTGTTGCTGATGTTGTC
>JAGQVV010000044.1 GCA_020437805.1 Flavobacteriales bacterium | reverse complement strand
TCGCGTTTTAACTACCGGTATAGTATAAGACCTATCCGAAGTAGCCGTTCGTCGAACAGAAGTCATCCAACGGGCTCGGTTTAGTGCGCTGATATTCAATTACTTACACAAATTACAGGCCGATGGGGCCGATCCCGACGTTCTTGCGCCGAAGAACAGGGGCCACCCATCCCGGTCGAGTTACCTTTGCACCCCGAAAAACGGAACGGCCTTCACTCCACTTTCCAGATGAACGAAGAACCCATGAGCACGACACTGACCCCGCCGACCAATAAGATCGCCGACATCCTTGAAAAGCTCGGCGTCGAAGAACAGAACAGCGGCGTTTCCACCGGTAGCAACTGGCTCAAAGGCGAAGGAGAGACCATCGCGAGCAATAGCCCGGTGGATGGCGCATTCATTGGTAGTGTGCGAGGAACAAGCAAAGCGGAGTTCGAACAAGTGATCGCCATAGCGCAAGAAGGGTTCGCGGAATGGCGCACATGGCCCGCTCCGAAACGGGGTGAGGTCGTTCGTCAGCTCGCGGAGGAATTACGCAAGCACAAGGCCGATCTTGGTAAACTGGTCAGCTATGAAATGGGCAAGAGCTACCAGGAGGGCCTTGGTGAGGTGCAGGAAATGATCGACATCTGCGATTTCGCGGTCGGTCTGTCCCGTCAACTGCACGGCCTCACGATGCACAGCGAACGCCCGGACCATCGCATGTACGAACAGTGGCACCCGTATGGCCTCGTCGGCGTTGTAACAGCATTCAACTTCCCTGTAGCGGTATGGTGTTGGAACACGGCGCTCGCTTGGGTCTGTGGGGATGTGTGCCTTTGGAAACCGAGCGAGAAGACACCACTGTGCAGCATTGCATGCCAGCAAATCACGAACGCTGTTTTCAAGCGGAACGGTGTGCCGGAAGGTGTCAGCACGATCATCAATGGCGGGCGCGAAGTAGGGGAGTGGTTGAGCAACGATACGCGTGTTCCTTTGGTGAGCGCTACGGGGAGCACGAGGATGGGGAAGGCTGTCGGCGCTGCGGTCGGGTCTCGATTGGGAAGGGCACTGCTGGAGCTCGGCGGGAATAACGCGATCATCATCAGCGACAAGGCCGATCTCGATATGTCTTTGATCGGGGCCGTGTTCGGGGCCGTGGGTACCTGCGGTCAACGCTGCACGAGCACCCGACGCCTTATCATTCACGACCGTGTTTACGATGCCTTCAAGAACAAGCTGGTGAAGGCCTATGACCAATTGCGCATGGGCGACCCATTGGACGAGAAGAACCATGTGGGACCCCTGATCGACAAGGACGCTGTTGACATGTACCTGAAGGCCTTGGAATCCGCACAGGAGCAAGGGGCCCATCTACTTGTGGAGGGCGGGGTGCTCGAAGGACCGGGTTACGAAAGTGGTTGCTATGTGAAGCCCGCGATCGTGGAAGCGAAACCGGAGATGGACATCGTCCAAGAAGAAACCTTCGCGCCCATACTGTATCTCCTGCGTTACAACGGCGAGCTCAAGGAGGCGCTGGCTATCCAGAACGGCGTCAAACAAGGGCTCAGCAGTGCGATCATGACCCTTGACCTGCGCGAAGCCGAGCGCTTCTTGGGGGCCACGGGTAGTGATTGCGGGATAGCGAATGTCAATATCGGTACCAGTGGTGCGGAGATCGGCGGTGCTTTCGGTGGTGAGAAAGAGACCGGGGGCGGGCGCGAAAGTGGCAGTGATGCGTGGAAAGCATACATGCGTCGGCAGACCAATACGATCAACTACGGAACCTCGCTTCCCTTGGCGCAGGGTATCAAGTTCGACCTCTGAAGCCCTGTACGGATCCCAAGGGTGATGCGCATCGCGTCGCCAGTAGCCGATCAGCTCCGGTATATTCATCCCGCATGACCTTTCGTCGATCCATTCCCTTGCTTGTCCTGGCCATAGGCTTCGCTCGATGCACGAACGACATGCCGGACACGGACCCAGGGCTAAGGGCCGGACCCTGGCATATGGAATTGGACCTGCATGGTCATGACCTTCCTTTCCAGTTCGAGCTGGTCAAGGCTGATGACGCGACCTGGGATGCACACATCCATAATGGAGCCGAGAATATTTGGGTGACCGTGGTCGAGGTCCGGGGGGACACTTTTCAACTCCGGATGCCTTTGTTCGATTCAGAGTTCGTTGGAACCGTGCAGAACGACAGCACCATCACCGGGGATTGGGTCAATCACCTGCGCGGTCCCGACTACCGGATCCCATTTTTGGCCCGTGCCGGAAACCACCCTCGATTCCGCTCCAACGAGCCGGAAGGGCCGGATCTCTCGGGGACCTGGGAGGCGCATTTCAGCACTGGTACCGCGGACGCCTACCATGCAACGGGCATTCTTGAACAGGATGGGACCGGCAGGGCCACCGGAACATTCCTGACCGAGACCGGGGACTACCGCTACTTGGAAGGTGTGGTGTACCGCGATTCCCTGAAGCTCTCTTGTTTCGATGGCTCGCACGCCTTCTTGTTCCATGCATCCATTGAACAGGACAGTCTACACGGTCGGTTCTGGAGCGGTACCCATTGGACCGAGCCATGGGTGGCGTTCAGGAACCCTGATCACCGATTGCGACACCCCGATTCGCTCACCTTCTTGCAAGAGGGTTACGATATGGTCGACTTCACTTTCCCTGACCTGGATGGGCGCCTTGTTTCACCGAGTGATGCGCCATACCAAGGGAAGCCATTGGTAGTGCAGGTGATGGGTAGTTGGTGCCCCAACTGCGTGGACGAATCCCGTTTGTTGAACGAGGTTTACGCGAGGCATCATGAACAAGGCCTTGAGTTGATCTCCATTGCATTCGAACAGCATGCCGATACCATTCGGGCCATCGACGGTTTGAAACGATACCGGGATGCCTTGGGGCTTCGGCACACGATCCTGTATGGCGGCATGTCGGGCAAAGGCCGCGCTTCGGCCCAACTGCCGTTCCTCAACCACTTGATGAGCTTTCCCACAAGCATCTTCGTTGACAGGAAGGGGAAAGTGCGTCGCATCCACACGGGCTTCTATGGTCCTGGTACCGGTCGGTACTATGACGCGTACAAGAGCGACCTCTACGCCTTCGTTCAGCAGTTGTTGAACGAACCTGCCGGTACGCTCGTGGCCGATCGCTAAGGTTCCGAGACCTTGTCCACCGCGATGCGGTCTTCCTGGTTGGCCAGTATCCACGCGGTATGGAACACCAAGTGCGTGCGTTGCACCAATAGGTCGAACATGATCTTCTCCACGTCGTCTCCGGGCTGGTGGTAGTCTTCGTGCACCCCACTGAAATAGAAGATACTGGGTACCCCCTTCCTCGCGAAGTTGTAGTGATCGCTTCGGTAATAGAAGCGGTTCGGGTCGTCGGGCGCATTGAACGTGTAGTCCAGCACGAGGTCCGGGCCCATTGAATTGGCACGTTCGTTCACCGCGTGCAGTTCGCTGCTCAAGCGGTCGCTGCCGATCACATAGATGTACGGGTCTGAATCCGCATGGGCACTATCCACGCGTCCGATCATGTCGATATTCAAGTCCGCCACCGTGTTCTCCAAAGGGAATACAGGATGTTCACTGTAGTACCGTGAGCCCAACAAACCCTTTTCCTCTCCGCTCACCGGCATCACCAACACACTTCTTCGCGGACCATGACCTTGGGCCTTGGCCAAAGCGAACGCTTCGGCGATCTCGATCATGGCCACGGTCCCGGTACCATCATCATCGGCACCATTGTACACCACCCCGTTCTCTACGCCGATGTGGTCGTAATGAGCGGTGAGCACGATGATCTCGTCCTTCTTGTCCGTGCCTTCTATGAACGCCAGTACATTCTCTGCAATGAGTTCCTCCTGACCGGAACGGTACCGTATCTCCGCAGCTGCCGACACCACCCGTCCGGCTTTCTTCTTGGAAAGCTTACCCCAGGTCATGTCCGTTACAAGATCGTCCACCGCTTTCCCATCAATGAACATGAACTGCATGGAATTGGCTCTCCGAGAGGGCTTCTTCTCGTCATTCGCCAGGCGCATCCGACCACCTCCAACATGTTGTCCCAACTCATCAACCAATTGGGCCATTCGCGGCGTTGCCAGCAGTACGACCTCGATACCCTTCGACTTCAATACGGGTAGCGTCACACCCAGCCAGGCCATCAACTCCTTGGTGCTTCGTGCACCATCCTCCTGCAATAGGACCACCTTACCCGCGGCTTTGCGCAATGACCGCTCATCTCCGCCCGCCAACCATTGGACCTGATCGACCGAGCGATCCGAATCGAGGTTCTCACTGAAGTAGAGCAGACCGTCCTTCAAACGCATCGTCTCCTCACCTACGGACATCGATATACCACCACCATGTTCCGAGATCAACTTGTACGGCTGGTAGTATCCTTCCGTGATCACCGTGGGATCCGGAGCTGGGACCGGTGGGATCCCGGCGGTCCGGAACTCTTCCTTCAAATAGGCCGCCGCCATCTTCTGACCTTCCTTTCCGGTATCCCGACCCATGAACGAATCACTGGCCAACACGATCAAGTGCGCTCTCAATTCGTCCGAGGTTATGGTGCGGGCATAGTGCAGCGCGAGGGAGTCGTTCTGCGCTACCACGTTCGCTCCCGAGAAGAGCAACACGACGAATACGTACGATGCGATCCTGGTCATTGGCTTCAAGGCTCGATCTCTATCTTCCGGACCCGACGCTGATGCCGGCCACCTTCATACTGCCCGGCAAGAAAGGCGTCCACGATCGTATCGGCCATCTCCGTGGTGATGAATCGGGCCGGAAGGGCCAGGATGTTCGCATCGTTGTGTTGACGCGCCAAGGTGGCCAGTTCGGGCGTCCATGCCAATGCTGAACGAATACCCTGATGCCTGTTCGCAGCCATGTTCACCCCGTTCCCGCTACCACAGATCAAGATACCCAAGGCGCCTTCCTCCTGCATCACCGCTTCGGCCACAGCATGTGCATGATCCGGATAGTCCACACTTTCCTTGACATGGGTGCCTTTATCCGTGATCGAATGGCCCGCCGCCCGCAAACGGTCCTTCAAGTGATGCTTCAACTCGATGCCTGCATGGTCGCTACCGATAAGGATATGCATGGTGTTTGGATAGGATCCACAAAGATACCCATGTGACCCGGTGGCCTCCGATCAACAGCCCGATCGTTCGATCCGCGTATATACTGTTGATATCGAAGGAGAACAATTCGTCCGATTCTCGAAAACATTCCCAATTGCTCAAATCCATGTAAATGCCAAATCGGATCATGCTGAAACTCTCCACCGATAACACACGATCGGGGAACGCTCTTTGGATCGTCGATTCTCCACACATCGCATGCGGATCCGGTATCAACGATCGTTCATGGATCAACGTTCGCTCCATGTATCCAACCTGTTAGCTCGCATGACCATGTCCACGATCGTTCATCCAGTGTGAGCTAATTTTGATAACCGATCCGTGCAAGTCACTTGTCTTCCGATCATCCACAGATCCAACCGACCATTATCATCATCAAGCTTTTTAAAGGATAAGAAGGAAATACATGAAGAGCGTGTGTACGATCATCGTGTGTGCGATGCTGACGGCTGGGGACCTTCATGCACAGCAGGACAGCTTGCATCGGTTCTATCATCCGAACGGGGTAGTAAGCAGTGAGGGGCGCTTGGTGAACGGAAAGCCGGATGGCTATTGGCGCACCTACTACCCAAGTGGCGAACTCCGCAGCGAGGGGGATCGTGTGGACAAGAAACTACAAGGGGTTTGGACGTTCTATGATGAAGCAGGCCGTCGGACAAGTACCATCCAGTACGAGGCGGACAAGAAGAATGGTCGGTCGATCAAGTATGATACCCTTGGGGTGTTGATGAGCGAGGAGACATACGAGGACGATCTGCGCGTCGGCATTGCGCGTTACTACCATTCCAATGGTACCCTTCACAAGGAAGTCCCTTTCGTTGAAGGAAAGGAAGAGGGGAGGGGATATGAATATGCCGAGGACGGGCGCTTGGTGGCCATGCTCCAGTATGGGGCCGGGATGCTGCGGAAGCGTGAGGACATCAATAGGATCGATGCCATGGGCCTGAGGCAAGGACCCTGGAAGGAATTCCATGCCAATGGGAAAGTGAAGTGGGAAGGGAATTACGTGGATGATCGACGGCAAGGGCTCTTCAAGGAGTACGACACCCAAGGGAGCTTGAAGGAGCTGGTGAAATACGATGCGGGGGTGGTGGACAATAAGGCCCAGGAAGCCATGATGCTGGACATCAAGAGGACCTATCACCCGAATGGCAAGGTGGCCTCCATGGGCAGTTATTCGAAGAACGGTTCGAAGGAGGGTTTGTTCCGTGAATTCGCCATGGATGGCACGTCCACCTCAGCGAGCATCTATATGGGTGACCAACTTGTCAGTCATGGGCCCGTGAACGAAATAGGTGCCTTGGAAGGCGAGTGGACCGAATACTATGTTACCGGTGAGAAACGTGCACAGGGCCTCTATAAAGAGGGAAAGAAGGAGGGGGAGTGGACTTTCTTCCATCGGGATTCCAGTATTGAGCAGAAAGGGAAATACCTCAACGGATCACCGCACGGGACCTGGAAATGGTTCTATCCCAACGGCCGTGCACACCGCGAAGAATTGTACAGGAAGGGTCGTGAGGATGGCCGATCCGTGGAATACGATGAGGAAGGTGAAGTGATCGTACAAGGGGATTACATAGACGGGTTGAAGGACGGGGAATGGTACTACAAGGTGGGAGACCACAAGGAAGTGGGGGCGTACAAGGATGGCCTGAAGGATGGTCCATGGGTGCATTCCTACGACAATGGCAAGAAGAACTTCACGGGCAGTTTCGTGAACGGTGATCGGCATGGTAAGCACAAGTGGTATTACTTCAATGGCCAATTGATGCTAGAAGGGCGCTTCAGTATGGGCGTGGAGCAGGGGGATTTCGTGCATTACAACCAACAGGGGTACCCCGTGACCACTATCAAATTCAAGGATGGTGCGGAGATCAAGATCGATGGCGAACGCATACCAGCGCCCTATTCGACGGATGAGATCGTGGTGCCTTGAAAGGACCTCTCATCGTGCTGTTCCCCTGACTTAAGTTCGTGCCATGGATGGTGCGGTAGGCATGGACGAGTTCGCTTCGCTCGATCGCAAAACGTTGGAGCATGAGCACCGGGCATTGCTCCAACGCTATTCGGATCTGGTCAGCCGCAACCCGGCCGGTGTTTATCGTACCACGCTCGACGGTCGTTTTCTGGAATGCAACGATGCCATGGCGCGGATCCTCGGTTATGCGGATCGTGCGCAGCTCATGGCCGTGCCTGCTCGTTCCCTGTATGCATCAGAAGAGGAACGGGAACGCTTCGTCAAGGCCCTTTCGAGGACCGGACGGCTATTGAATTACGAGTTGACCCTCAAGCATAGGACCGGTCGTCCTGTTGAGGTCTTGGAGAACGTCTTTTTGGACCAGCCCCCGAATGGCGTGGCGACCATCCAAGGTACACTGGTCGATATCACAGCCAAACGGATAGCAGAATTGGAGCAGGCCTCCTTGACGGCGAGCTACCGCAGTTTGGTGGAGCACATGCGTGATGGGGTCCTTGTGGTGGTGGATGGGGTGGTACACTACGCCAATCCGGCCGCTCAAGAACTGCTCGAAAGCGCATTGGTATCGGCGCTCGTGGTGGATCAGTTCGCGAACACGGACCGGCCAGCCATCAATGAACTGCTCAGGGGCAGTGGTACGGCCAATGGAACGCCGATCCAGGTGCGGTCGCTCAAGAACCATCGGGAACTCAGCGTACATGCGGTGCATGTATTGCATAACGGAGAGAATGCGGTCCAGTTCACGATCATCGACGAGGGTGCTCGCCACGGGCTGTTGCAGGAACGGCTTCGCGTCCAGATGGCCGAGGAAGTGAACCGGGTTTTGAGGAAGGAGATCGAAGAGCATCGCCGCACACAGGAAGCCTTACGACGCTCTAGAAAATTCGCAAGGAGCTTGGTGGACAGTTCATTGGACATGATCATGGCCGCAGATCCTGAAGGGTCGATCACGGAGTACAATCCGGCGGCCAGTTTGCGCTTCGGTTATGAAGCGGAAGAGGTCATGGGGACAGGCACTGAAAAACTCTATGCCGACCCTGAGGAGTACGCGCGGATCCAAACGGAATTGGCCAAGTATGGTTCATTTACCGGTGAGGTGCGAAACATCACTAAGGATGGAGAGGTGTTCACCTCCTTCCTTGCCGCATCGCGGATGTTCGATGAGGAAGGTCGTTTGCTCGGGGCCATGGGGGTATCTCGGGACATCACCCTGATGAAGAAGGACCAAGAGGCTTTGCGAGCAAGCGAAGAACGGTACCGCGACCTCTTCGAAAGCGCCACGAACCTTATCCAAAGCGTCGATACCCATGGCCGGTTCCAGTACGTGAATGACGCTTGGAAGAAGGCACTTGGCTACGATGAGGAGGAGCTCAAAGGCCTTACGCTCTATGACATCATCCATCCGGACCATTTGGAGCACTGCAAGGGTTTCTTCACGCGGCTGATGGAAGGAGAAGGGACTTCAACCATTCGGACCGTGTTCCGGAGCAAAACGGGTGCTTCGGTGCAAGTGGAAGGCACAAGCAATGTGCACGTGGTCGATGGGGTGCCGATCGCGGCCAGGACCATCCTCACCGATGTGACCCGATCACACCGAGCGCAAGAGCAGATCGAGCAGCACCAAGCCAAGCTCCGGGCCCTGTTCGAGAGCAGCGAGCACATGTTCTGGACGGTGGACCTATCTCTGAAGCTCACATCGTATAATGTGGGATACGGTGATATGATCGAGCGGCTGTACGGGAGGCGACCGGAGATCAACCTGGACCCCTCCAAGCCGCGCTCGCTCTTCGCTGACCCGGATTACCATGCGTGGTGGGAGACCAAGTACAATGTGGCCTTGGGCGGAAAAGCCATCCGCTTCGAAACGGACCGCGAGGACGTGAACGGCGAGCGGGTATGCAACGAGATCTTCTTGAGCCCCGTGTTCGGCGCGGACGGGAACGTGGTCGAGGTGTTCGGGGTGGGACACGAGGTCACTGAACAGAAATTGGCCCAGGACCTTGTGCGGAAACAGGCGGCGCGCCTGAAAGCGATATTCGATAATGCAGCCAACGTGATGATCTGGACCCTGGACCGGAACTTCCGCATCACCTCGTTCAATGATCACTTCCGATTCATCACCGAACGGCATATGGGCCTGCATTTCGAATATGGCGACGACTTCATCGCGATCATGCGGGAACGCTTGGTGAACGGCCCGAACGACCCCGTGGTGACGAAGTACAGGTCCGGCGTGAAAGGGGTGCCGCAACAGTTCGAGGTGGAACTTTTCGGTCATACCGGAAAACGGTTTTGGGTGGAGACCTTCCTCAACCCCATCGACATGGATGGCGAAGTGAGCGAACTCTCATGCATGGCCTATGGGATCACCGATCGCAAAAAGGCTGAGTTGCAATTGAGGCAAAGCCTTGGGGAGAAAGAGGTGCTCTTGAAGGAGGTGCACCATCGGGTCAAGAACAACCTGCAGGTGATCAGCAGTATCCTCAGCCTTCAAACCGCGCATGTGGATGGTGATCAGCGGATCCTGGAGCTGCTACGTGTTAGTCGGGACCGGATCCGCAGCATGTCGTTCATCCATGAAAGCCTCTATCAGAACAAGGACTTCAGCTCCATCGACATGGCCACCTACATCGATGGGTTGAGCAGGAACCTGGTCATGAGCTACAGCCTGAATGGAAAGGTCACCCTGGAGCGCGACCTTCAGAAGACCGAACTCGTGTTGGACCAAGCCATTCCTTGTGGCCTGATCCTGAACGAACTGATCAGCAACGCCCTGAAACACGCGTTCCCGAACGGTAATGAAGGACGTGTCCACATCGGCCTATCGACCCAGGATAACGATGTTCGGATCGTGGTTTCTGACAATGGAACAGGGCTTGCCGAAGGCTTCGATACGGAGCGGGACGGGAACCTCGGACTGGAACTCGTACACACACTTGTGGAACAGCTCGATGGGCGTCTTGAGGTCTCCTCTGGTCAAGGGGTCACCTATTTGCTTACTTTTGGACGTAACACCTAACGGAATGGCGCAGACGAATGTCCTCGTGGTAGAGGATGAGAGCATCGTGAGCAAGGATATCCAACACAGCCTCAAGAAATTGGGTTATAATGTGGTGGGTGCCGCCAACACCGGAGAGCAGGCGGTCAGCTTGGCCTTGGAGCACATGCCGGACATTATCCTCATGGACATCATGCTCAAGGGTGAGATGAACGGGATCGAAGCGGCCGATGCCATCCGGAAGGACACCAATATCCCGGTGATCTTCCTAACGGCCTACGCCGACGAAAGCACCTTGGCCAAAGCGAAGGTGACCCAGCCGTATGGGTATATCATAAAGCCGTTCAAGGAGATCGACATACACACGTCGATCGAGATGGCGCTGTACAAGCACAAGAAAGAGACCGAGGTGCTCAAAGAAAGAGACCTGCTCTATTCCCTTGTCGAAAGCAAGGAGCCCGCTGGCAGGGACATCATGTTCGTGAAGAGCAACAGTCGCTTGGTGAAGCTGAAGACCGGTGATATATACTTCATCGAAGCCCTGAAGGACTACGTGGTGATCAACACCCTGAACACCCGCTACACGGTGCACAGTACCATGAAGGATATCGAGGCGAAGTTGCCCGACGCGGATTTCATTCGCGTGCACCGGAGCTTCATCGTGCGCTTGGACAAGATCGTGGCCATTGAACAGCCAAACCTGATCCTGGAGAACGACAAGAAAGTGATCCCGATCGGTGGCAGCTACAAGGACGACTTGGCCAAACGACTGAACTTGGTCTGAACCGCGCCCTAGCGCCTTCTTCCCTTCTTCCCTTTTTTCGCACTCTTCCCTTTGCCGTTCTTGGACGCCTTCGGCTTGGTCCCCTTGGGCACGCTCTTGTACGGCTTCGATGGGCGTCGTTCGAACTTGCCCGATGAGGTCACCAAGGGTTCGCCGGCCAGAACGAGATCGGTCGTGCGCCGATCCATATCCACGGCGTGAACGGTAACCTCCAACTCATCACCCAATGTGAACTTTCGCCCTGTACGTTGGCCGATCACCGCGTACCGCTCCTTGTCGAAACGGAACACATCCCCAGGGATCGAGCGAAGGCCGATCAGGCCCTCGCACTTGTTCCCCCGCAACTCCACGTATATGCCCCAGGAGGTCAATCCGCTAATGATGCCCTCGAAGGTCTGCCCGATCCGAGCTTCGAGGAATTCCGCCTGTTTGTACTTGATACTGGCCCGTTCCGCATCGCTCGCTTGCTTCTCCATTTGGGAACTGTGCGAGCAACTGAGCTCCAGCTCCCCGCGGTCCAGGGCTTTCCCTCCGGCGAGGTAATGCGCTACGGCCCGGTGGACCAGCAGGTCCGGATAACGACGGATCGGGGAGGTGAAGTGCGTGTAGTGTTCAAACGCAAGGCCGTAGTGACCAATGTTCTCCGTGCTGTATATCGCCTTGGACATGCTCCGAATGGCGACCTGTTTGATGATGTTCTCCTCCTCCTTCCCTTGTACATCCTTCAAGAGTTGGTTGATGGCCTGTGGCAGGTCCGGGCCGTCGGCATAGGCCAAACGGTACCCGAAGCTTTTGGCCAACGAACGCAGTTGGTCCACTTTTTCCGGGTCCGGCAGGTCGTGGATCCGATATACGAAAGGCATGGCTTTCCCATGCTTCGGTTTTCCAACCAAAGCAGCGACCCGTTTGTTCGCCAATAACATGAACTCCTCGATCAGCCAGTTCGCAGGCCCCATCACCTTCTCGTAGACACCCAGTGGTTTACCGTCGTCATCCAGTTTGAACTTCACCTCATTGCCACCGATCTCCAACGCACCATTGCTGATCCGTTCCTTACGCAGGATCTTGGCCAAATGGTGCAGCAGCAGGACCTCATTCTTGAATTCGTCCTCCGCGCCATCAATGATCGCCTGGGCCTCCGCATAGGCGAAACGGCGGTGGGAGTGCATCACGGTGCGGCCGAACCACTCACTGTGCAATCGCGCTTGGTCGTCCAATTCGAAGACCGCACTGAAGCTCAGTTTGTCCGTGCCTGAATGCAGGGAACAGAGGTCATTGCTCAGTTTTTCGGGTAACATGGGCACCACACGGTCCACGAGGTATACGCTTGTTGCCCTGCTCGCCGCCTCTATGTCGAGCACGGACCCCGGGGTCACATAGTGGCTCACATCAGCGATATGGACGCCGATCTCCCAATTGCCATTCTCCAAGCGACGAACGCTCAACGCATCGTCCAGATCCTTCGCATCGTCCGGGTCTATGGTGAGGGTGGGGATATGACGTACGTCCCGGCGGTTCGCGATCTCTGCTTTGGTTACCCCGTTACGGATCTCCTTGGATGCCTTCAGAACACTCTCCGGGAATTCCAATGGTAGCCCGAACTCGGCGAGAATGGCGTGCATTTCGACGTTGTGCACACCGGCCTTTCCCAGTATACGCGTAACACGCCCACGGGGCATGGCACGGGCGTCCTTCCACTCGCCCAATTCAATGATCACCTTGTCACCATCTTTCGCGCCGTTCACGTCATTCGGGGCGATGGCGAATGGGCGTTGCACTCGTTGATCATCCGCCACCATGATCAGGCGCCCGTCACGCTGGTGTATGGTGCCCACGAATTCCGTTCGACGGCGTTCCAGGACCTGGACCACGCGACCCTCCACGCGTCCACCTCCGCCGTCGGTCTTGATCAGGACGCGGTCGCCGTGCATCGCCAATCCGACATGACGGTCCTGCACATAGACGTCCGGTCCACCATCGCCCAAGCGCACATACCCGGCCCCGCTACTGATGATATCGATGCTCCCTTCAACCGTGTCCCTACCACCCACCGCCGTGTAACGACCCTTCTTTCCGCTCTCGATCCGGCCATCGTCCAATAGCAGGTCGATCGCATCAAAGATCAAATAGCGCAGGTCCTTGTCCTTGATCCCGAGTTGAAGGGCGAGTTGTTGACTGGTGATACCTGCCGATCCGGACTGGCGAATAGCAGCGAGAGCGTCCTGCACAACACGGTCGCTCGAAGAGGTCTTTGGGCTCAAACAGTGGGGGGTTTACATGGCCCTGGGGGCCATCGAGGCCGCAAGTTATCCGTGGGCTTTCCAGGAGCGGAGGATGGGGGTGGGGGCCCGCTCACCAACGATCGTTGATAACCTATGGAATATCACTACATTTGCAGCCCTTTTGGGCCGGTCCGATGAACCAGGAACAGCCTTGGGGAGTGAACGCCATGCAGGAAAGCGCAAAGATCTTCAGCGGTACCGCCACGCGGTATTTGTCCGAGAAGATCGCCGCCAGTAGCGGCGAGCGCTTGGGTGAGGTCACCGTGAGCCGCTTCAGTGACGGTGAGTTCCAGCCTAGTTTCGAGGAAACCGTGCGTGGCGAGCTGGTGTTCGTCATCCAAAGCACCTTTCCACCGAGCGACAACCTGTTCGAACTCCTCTTGATGGTGGATGCCGCCAAACGTGCCAGTGCGAAACGGATCGTGGCGGTCATGCCCTATTTCGGCTTTGCACGGCAGGACCGCAAGGACAAGCCGCGGGTCAGCATCGGGGCCAAGTTGGTGGCCAACATGCTCACAGCGGCAGGTGTGGATCGGATCATGACGATGGACCTGCATGCGGACCAGATCCAGGGGTTCTTCGAGGTACCTGTGGACCACCTCTTCGCCAGCAGCATCTTCCTGCCTTACATCAAGGACCTCGGCCTCAGGGACCTGATCATGGCGGCGCCGGATACCGGAGGGACCAAGCGCGCCAATGCATACGCCAAGCACTTGAGTTGCGACATGGCGATCTGCTACAAGCAGCGCAAGGTGGCCAACCAGATCGAGAGCATGACGGTCATCGGCGATGTTCAGGGCAAGGATGTGGTCCTCGTGGATGATATGATCGACACCGGCGGCACCTTGACCAAGGCGGCCGATATGATGATCGAACAGGGCGCCAGCAGTGTGCGTGCCGTATGCACGCATGCGGTCCTTAGCGGTGCGGCCTACGAGCGTATAGAGAAGAGTGCGCTCACCGAGCTCATTGTCACCGATACCATTCCGCTCGATACCGAAAAGGCGAAAGCCACCACCAAGATCAAACAGCTCAGCGTGGCGGGCTTGTTCGGGGACGTCATCAAGCGCGTCCAAAGCCACGAAAGCATCAGTAGCCACTTCATCATCGCATAACACTTCCTCCGGTCATGAACAAGATCGCGCTTGCGGGCACCACCCGCACCCAAGTCGGCACCAAGTATGCCGCCCAATTGCGCCGTAACAAGCAGGTCCCCTGCGTGTTGTACGGTGGCGAGGCCCCTGTCCACTTCAGCGTGGATGAGGCCGCTCTCAGAAAGCTCGTGTTCACGCCCGAGCTCAATGGAGTGGAATTGGATATCGACGGCAAGAAAACACTTGCCCTGATCCAACAGAAACAATTCCAGCCGGTCACTGATCGGGTGATCCACGTGGACTTCTTGCAGCTCGATGAGAGCAAGGAGGCGCAAGCCCTGATGAGCGTTCGTCTCAAGGGCCAGCCCATCGGCGTGCGCAACGGAGGTACCTTGAGCCAGAACATGCGTAAGTTGCGCGTCAAGGGTCTTCCCGCCAAGCTACCTTCCGTTCTGGAACTGGACGTGACCGACCTGGACTTGAACCAGACCATCCATGTTTCGGACCTGAACTACGACGGGATCACCGTGATGGAGCGTGCCAACGATGTGGTCGTGGCCGTGAAGACCCCGAAAAAGCAGGCCGATACCGCCGCTACGGCAGAAGGAGCCAAGTCGGACGCCACCAAGGCCGAAGCGAAACCCGCGGCCAAGAAGTAACACCGTTCGTCGCACGGACGATAACGTGCTTCAACGCGGATGAAATTCCTCATCGTGGGTCTGGGGAATCCCGGGCTGGAATACGCCGATACACGGCATAATATCGGATTCCTAGTGCTGGACGCCTTAGCAGAGGCGTCCAGTGCTGTTTTCGGCCCTGCCCGTTACGCAGATCGCACCGAATTCAGGCACAAGGGTCGCACCTTCGTGTTGATCAAGCCGGCCACCTTCATGAACCTGAGCGGAAAGGCCGTGCGCTATTGGATGGAACAGGAGAACATACCTATGGATCGGCTTCTGGTGGTCACCGATGACCTCGCCCTTCCATTCGGTGTCGTTCGTATCCGGAAAAAGGGCGGTGCGGGAGGTCACAATGGCCTCGGAAGCATCATCGAACTGCTCGGAACCGAGGAGTTCCCACGTTTGCGTTTCGGCATCGGAAGCGAATTCTTACGCGGTCGGCAGAGCGACTACGTGCTCGGGGCTTGGAACGAGGAGGAGCGCAAGACCCTTTCGGAACGTATCGACCTGGCCTCCAAGGCATGCGTACAATTCGGAATGTTGGGCGTGGCGCAGGCGATGAACAACTTCAACAAGCGCTGATCGAGCGGCGCAGGACCGGAGGCGCGAACGAAGGACCTTAACTTCGTACCCTAAATCGAAGACCATGCTTTCCAAGAAGATCGAAGCGGCATTGAATGGACAAGTGGAAGTGGAGGCGATGAGCAGCCAAGCATACTTGGCCATGGCGTCATGGGCGGAGAATCAGGGCTTGAGCGGGACGGCGGCTTTTCTGTACAAGCATAGTGACGAGGAACGGATGCACATGCTGAAGCTCGTGAAGTTCATCAACGAACGCGGCGGCAAGGCGATCATTCCCGCACTGAAGCTGCCCTCGACCAACTTCAAGTCCATCACCGGCATCTTCGAGTCCCTGCTTTTTCATGAGACCAAGGTGACCCAAGAGATCAATAAGGTGGTGGATACCTGCCTGAAGGAGAAGGATTATACCACGCACAATTTCATGCAATGGTACGTGAGCGAACAGATCGAGGAAGAGGCCCTCGCGCGCACCTTGATCGACAAGCTCAATCTGATCGGGAACGACAAGGGTGGATTGTACCTGTTCGATCGTGATCTGGAGGGCTTGAGCGCGGCTCCCGCCGAAAGGGGGCAATGAACTTACCAAGGCCAATCGCCTCCGATACGCAAGGGGCCTTCCAAACCGGCCTTCACCAGCCGATCACGCAACCCGCTTTCCGTGAAGTGCGGAGGGAGTGTTTCAGCGTTCGCCAGTTCGTAGAGCAAGGCTCCAACGAAACGGACGTTGTTGGTCATGGCCTCAGGTCGCACAAGGTGGATGTCGTCGCAACTGCTGTGATAGCAACCATAGATGTGCTTCCCCAGGTCGCTCAAGGGGTAGATGACCGGAACACCGGCCAATAGGAAGGGTTGGTGATCGCTGTGGAGCCAGACCTCTTGGCTATTGGTCCCGGCAAAGGCTGAACTGTCCAATTGCTTGATCCGCTCACACATGGGCACTAGGGCCTTATGCCACCCTTCCGGCCCGCCAACACCGAAGCCTTGCGGATTTCCGCTCATGTCCAGGTTCACCATGCACCTCACATGGTCAAGTTCGCCGTTGGAGCGATAGGAATCGACCAGCGAACGCGAACCCAACAATCCTTGCTCCTCGCCCATGAAGAGCACGTATCGTACGGTCCGGCGCGGCTTGAAGGGCATTTCCGACATCACGCGCGCCATGTCGAGGATGGAGAAGGAGCCAAGGCCATTGTCCGTGGCACCTGTCGCGAGGTCCCAGCTGTCCAAGTGTCCCCCCACAACGATCACTTCTTCGGCAAGATCGGTGCCCCGTAGCTCGGCAATGATGTTGCGGGCGTGGACCCGCTCGCTCTGGTTCCGCATTTCCAGACGCGCGGTCAACAACACGCCTTGTTCCAAGCGGAAGCGGATCGACGCGCCATCCTCGGTGGCGATGCAGGCAGCAGGGACCGGGATCAGCGCACCGTCAATGGAGGCGGTACCGGTAAGCAGCACACCGCCGGTCACTTGGTTCACGAAAATGATCGCGCTCGCGCCGGCGTCCAAGGCGAGTTTGGCCTTTTCGCTCCGATGCAGGTTGGGAACGCCTTCCGCTGCGGCCACGAGGCCGATGTTCACCAACAGGGCTGCGCCTTTTGCACGGTCCCCGATGCGTTCAAGATCCTCCGGAAGTCCATTGCCGGCATCGACCAACGGCGCATCGACCAGTGCCTCCAGAGGTGTATTCGCCAAGGCTACGCACGCAATATGCTGGGATCCGGCCCCATCGCCCAGGGTGAGTTTCACCATCCCTCTGGACCATGCGTCGGCCTGGAAGGGGTATGTGTACACCGTATCGAGCCGCATGGTCCGGAACAGGCTATCGGCGAACGATTCGGCGAGGCGGCCTTGTGGACTGCCGGTCAAACGGTGACCGATGGAAGTGGAACTCAAGGACAACCAATCGTAAGCTTTCCTGCTCGTTCGGGCCAAGCTGTCGTACGTGGATGGGGCCGCCCCTTGCGCGACCAGTTCAACAGGGGTGTGTTGACAGATGGCCAGGAACAAAGCTCCTGCCAGCCTGAACAAGCCGCTACTTTGCCTCATGTTGCTCGGGTGTGGCACAAGATCGGTAAGGCATCGTGCCAAAGCTACGCCCCCAGTTTCGGCCATGCGGTACCTGCGGATCCTTTTGCTCAGCCCTCTGTTCCTGTTCGCTGCGGTGCCTCAACAGCCCCGTGACGCTGAGAAGGATACTACAGCGATCCTTCAGGCGAACTACTTGTACAACATCGCCAAGTTGGTGGAGTGGAAGGATCCCGAGATGCGCACCGGCAACTTCGTGATCGGTGTGATCGGCAGCGCTAACCTTTATCAGGAGCTGATCAAACAGTACTCAACGCGTACTATTGGAAAGCAACCGATAGAGGTGAGGAAACTCCCGCGGACCTCCGAAGTGGAGTCCTGCCATATCCTCTTCGTGGGAAGGACGGACCTTGCTTTATTGCCCGATATCTACAAGCGGATGTCCAACAAGCCCACCATGGTGGTCACCGAGTACACGGGGGCCTTGGACGACGGTGCTGTGGTGAATTTCGTGAAGGTGGATCAACTCCTGAAGTATGAAATGAGCCTTGCCAATGCCCAAAAACACGGGCTGGTGATGGGCCTTACACTGAAGAACCTCGCTCATCGCGTGGAGGAATGAACATGCTAAGCCGGACCCTCATAGCCCTTCTCGCTCTGGCCAACGCCATGTGCATGGTGGCGCAAGGAGACCCCTTGGTGGAGGCACTACGCAAATACCAGGCGGGTGAGTTGGAGAAGGCGCGCGAATTGATCGATCTGGCGGTGACGACCCCGGAGCACGTGAAGGACCCAGAAGCATGGCTGCTTCGCGGCTTCGTTTACAAGGACGCCTACAAGGCGGCCACCGTGCAGGACCAGGGCGATGGATTGAGGAATGAAGCGATCCAGAGCTTGTTCACATCGATGGACCTGGATAGCGCAGGCACGTACAAAGAGAACGCGAAACAGGCGTATGACTATTTGACACGGTCCTATTTCAACGACGCGGCCAAAGCACTGAACGAACTGGAGGATGCACGTGCGCTCAGCATGTTCGGGAAGTACAAGGAAGCCACGTTGCGATCGGACCCGAACGCCGATACGCGGAAGAGGGAGACCGAGTTCATGAACGCCTTGGGCACGGTCTACACGAAGCGCTTCAACCAGGACCGGACGGATCTGTCGTGGTTCGAAAAAGCCATTGATGCCTATCAGCAGGTGCTTGTCATGGATCCGGAGAACTACGGTGCCAACTACAACTTGGCCACCCTGTTCTACAATCGGGGCGTGTACAACATCCAACGGATCAGTGCGGATGATGAGATCCCCACCATACTCCAGATCCAAGAGGCGAGCCGTGAGTTCTTCCAGGACGCCTTGCCTTACATGTTGAAAGCACATGACATGAACCCCTCCCGCCGGGAGACCCTGCTGGGACTTGAAGGCATATACTACAGCCTACAGGACCAGGAGAGCTCGGACAAATTCCGGCAGCTTTTCGAGGAACTTCCTCCCGAGGAGGACCGTTGAACAGGTATCATGGGCTTTCGGATCACCATCGGACGGAAGATCGGGATGGGCTTCGGCCTGTTCATCTTCTTCGCGTTGCTTGTCGTGTTGCTCACCAACCGCACGCTGGAACGCAGCCGTACCATCAACGACCAGATCAACAGGGTTTACTCCCCCTCAGTTGACGCCTTGGTCCGTTTGCGCAACCTCACGGTGAGCGCCCACATGCTGATCAAGCATTGGGCATTGCTCGAAAGTCGCACGGACGCACCGGAGAAGACGGCCTTGGTGGACATCACGAACCGGGAACTACCGGAACTGCTCGACCGCATCGATACCTTGATGGGCGAATGGGAGCATGAGGAGGTGGCGCTCATGGGCCAGATCACCGTTGAAATGCGCTCCCTGTTCGACCTCCACGACCGGATCAAGGCACTCTTGCCGAACCTGGAAAGCTATAGCGACCCCTTCATACACATGGAGCGGAACGACATTGCCGAGGAAGGGGGGCCGCTGGACCAACACACCCAAAAAGTACTTGCCGAATTGGACCGGTTGCTGGAAATGCAGGAGAGCAAGCGCGTGGCGCTCGGCGGTGGGATGATACGCAGTTTCGATTCGCTCAAGTTCATCGTACTGTACATGGGGGTCGCGCTGGTCATCATCGGGACCATTGCCGCGTTCTTCATCGTTCGCGATA
>JAGQVV010000317.1 GCA_020437805.1 Flavobacteriales bacterium | reverse complement strand
TGCTCTTCCTGGTCTTCGGCACCATAGGAAGCTTGATGGTATGGCGCAATATGCAGCGCTTCTATAAGCGTAGTCATGACAAGCATGAGTGGTTGTATGCCCACATGGCCGGTTTCCTCGGGGGGTACATCGCGACGGTCTCAGCCTTCAGTGTGGTGAACATGGAGTTCATCACCCCGGCTTGGATGCAGTGGCTCTGGCCCACGTTCATCGGGGTGCCGGTTATCGTGCTGTGGTCACGGTATTACAAGAAGCGCCTTACACGCGGTCGACGCGCCCGAAATGTGTTCGATGTTCGGATCCGATAGCGTGCATTCACAGCCCTGCCACCGCGTGGTTGCGGTACATTTGGCCGCCCGATCGGGATGAGTTCCTCTACCATTAAAAAACAGCGCACCGTTCTGGTGCTGTACACGGAACTTGCGCCGTATGTTCTGGCCTGCCTGAACGCATTCGTGGAGCACTCGAAGGTGAAGGTGGAGCTCGTTCGCTGGCCGGTGAACCCGGAAGCACCCTTCGAGCTGTCCTTTCATCCCGCGATCACGGTACACGAGCGAAGGAACTTGGAAGATGTCGGCCTCGTTGCCTTGGCTGAACGTACAGCACCGGACCTGGTCTTCGCAAGCGGCTGGGTGGACAAAGGCTACCTGAAGGTGTGTCGGGCAATGCGGAAGAAAGGTGTGCCCACGGTTATGACCTTCGATACGGCATGGCGCGGCGGTGCCAAGCAGGCCATCTCCGCCGCACTCGGACGGCTCTGGGTGCCATCCACGTTCAGCCATGCATGGGCCACGGGGGAGCAACAGGCCCGATATGCGCGCAACCTGGGATTCAAGAACGATCGGATCCGCAAGGGCTTCTACGCTGCGGATACGAAGCCCTTCCTGAACGTGAGTGACCGAGAGCGGAAGAACAGAAGCACGCGCTTCCAACACCGCTTCATTTGTGTGGCCCGCTACATCTCCACGAAAGGCCAGCAGGAACTGTGTGACGCCTTCGCCGCACTTGCCGACAGTGGACTGGCCGGCGATTGGGAATTGCACCTGGTCGGGACCGGGGCAATGTTCGAGGATGTGCGCGACAGCCCTTCCGGAAAGCATCCGAAGATCACGCATCATGGATTCATTCAGGCCCAGGCGATGCCGGCATTCCTGAAGGCCGGTGGCGTTTCCGTGCTTCCCAGTCTGTACGAACCGTGGGGTGTGGTGGTCCAGGAGTTCGCATGCATGGGACTACCATTGCTGCTAAGCGATGCCGTTGGTGCGCGCGAACGCTTCCTGGTGGAAGGGGAGAACGGCTACGTCCACAAGGCCGGGAACGTCGTTGATCTGCAGCGGTCCTTGGAGCGAACGGTGCAACACAGCGATACTGAACTGAGCGCCATGGGTGCGCGGTCCGCGGAGTTGGGCGCTGCATGGACACCGGAGCACTGGGCTGAAGTGGCCGGACAACTACTGAATGAACGGTCGTGAACAAGCCCCAGGTCCTGGCCTTCATCGATTGGTACAAGCCCTTCTACAAGGCGGGCGGGCCGGTGCGCAGTATGGTGAACCTCGTGGACCACTTGAGCGATCGGGTCGACTTCCATATCGTTACCGGTGATCGCGACTACACGGCCACCGAGCGTCCCGGGGACCTGGTGGTGGACCAGTGGCTTCAACTTGATGGCGGTGAGCGTGTGCGTTACATGCCGCCCGAGGCACGATCACTGGCAAAGTGGAAGGCCATCCTGTTGGACGGTCCGTGGGATGTGGTGTACATCAATGGTCTGTATTCACGTTGGACCACCATCGTGCCACTTTGGATCCTTCGTGGATCGGGCATGCGACGGATCGTTGCCGTGCGGGGTATGCTCGCGGCCGGACCGATGCAGCAATCAGCCCTTAAGAAGCGCATCTTCTTGTCCGTGATGAAACGCTTGGGCTGCTTCACCGATGTGGAGTTCCAAGCCACCAACGTGGAGGAGCTGCGGGATATCGAACACTGGATCGGGAAGGATGTGAAGGTCCATCTGGTGCAGAACCTTGCCAGGAAGGAGGAACCGGTCCCACCGCGACCGATCGTGAAACATTCCGGGACGCTGCGCTTGGTGAGCTTGGCGCGGATCGCAGCGGAGAAGAACACGCTCTTCGCGATCGA
>JAGQVV010000316.1 GCA_020437805.1 Flavobacteriales bacterium | reverse complement strand
TTGCCCAGACGAAATTACCGGTTGCGTTTAGTTTTTGCACATAAACATCCAAAGACCCTTCCGAGGTAAGGTTGGTTGTTCCTGCTCCCGGATCGAAATCTACTGTTCCTTGAAAGTATCCTGTGGTATAGACATTCCCTGATGCATCCAAGGCAATGGAAAGTCCATAATCAGCTAAGCTACCCCCAAATGATTTTGTCCATTCAAAGGATTGGGCATTTAATCCTATTGCATGCAATAGGGCAATCATTGCAGTTAGTGTATTTCCTTTCATGTTTCACCTTTTATTTGTTATTCGTGTTTGCTCACATGGTGGATATTTTCACTAGGTGCGTTGATCCGACCATCGATGGCGGTACTAGTCCTCTATTTGAGGCGTAAAAATCCACATAGCGCTTACTCCAAGTCGTCCAATGGACTACGGATCTTGCCAAGGGCTTTGGTGCTGACATGGGTATGTATCTCCGTGGTCTTGCTGCTGCTATGGCCCAACAGGGTCTGAATGTAGCGCAGGTCTATGCCTTTTTCCAAGTGCCACAAGCGCGGATCGGAGCAGTTCCGGATCACTCCTTCACAAAACCCTCCACCACGCGCCCATTTCCCGAGGTCAGCAAGCATCGGTAGCTTCCGGGAGCAAGGTCACGCAGGTCAATGTGCTCGGTCGTTGTTCGGACTTGCTTCGCGAGCAACACGCGGCCCATGGTATCCACGATGCGCAGTTCACCTTCGCTGGCACCTGACGGCAAGGTCAGGGTAAGCACTTCCGCGGCCGGGTTGGGGAAAAGAGTGAGGCCTGGCGCAGGAGCGGGAGCGTCGATCGCGTTGGGCATGCACATCACGGCATTCAAGTGCACCCAGATGTCATCGTTGAAGAAATTCGGAACGAACAAGCTGGAGCCGGGTAGGCTGCCCATGCGCACCATAACAAGCCCCTGCGATGGGACCACGTTGATGAACTGGCCGTTCTTGCCCATCGCGTTGAAGGCCTCGGGCGGTGCGTTGGGCATGATCATTCCCGGAATGGAGAGTTGCAGTCCGGGCAGCATGTAGCTCTGTTGGCCGTTCAACCACCACAAGTGGCCATAGGCCGGGTTGATCGTTTGGGAGGGGCTTACCATGGCGTTGAAGTAGTCCTGGTCCTCCATGATCACGTTCCCGTTCCACACGCCACCGCTCATGGCGAGCAATCCGAAGCGGGCCATGCTCCGTGGCGTGCTGAAGAAGACGTTGTTGTAGCCGACCGGGAGGTAGAGCCCGGCGAGGCCCGTGGTCAGGGTCAGCTCGTTGACGAGGAAGCTGTTCAGGCTCGTGCCCGTGGCATTGGCGATGACCCCGTCCAGCAAGGTGTAGGGCGCATTGTGGTAGGCCCAGCGGGTGCCCGGGTCAGCGAGGAACTGCAGGCACTCCGGGTCGGTGCAGTCGCTGTCCGCTACACCATCATCCAGCCCCGTGGTCATGTTCAATTGGTCCCGAACGGTGATCGCCGCCTCCTGTTCAGGCGTGCAGTTCGTCCAGCCTTCGCCGAGGTAGGTGCTGGTCGCTTCGTCGATGTCCAGGAAGCCATCCTCCTGTGCCAGCCCGACCATGAAGGCCGTCAAGGACTTACCCGCGGATGCCCAGTACCACAGGCTGTCCTGTGTGAAGCTGTCGAAATAGGCTTCGATCGCGATCCGCCCGTCCTTCAGTACAAGGAAAGCCTTGGTGTTGTTGGTGTCCAGGAAGCTCAGCAATTCCGGGATCGCCTCCGTGCACCAGCCCAGGCTCTCCGGGTCCACCGTCTCCCATTCACCACCGGTGTTCGGCGGATAGTAGGTCTGGGCATGGGAGAACAGGGGCAGCAGCAATAGCGGCAGCAGGAGGAGGCGTGTCATGGGGCTTGTTCCTTGGACGCGATCACGGCGCGTTTGTCCGATCGGAGGAAGAGGAAGGTACAAAGGACCAACAGGGCGATGGTGCCGATCCCCAGCACGCCATGGGCGATCAGGAGCGCGCTGAGCGGCCCCAAGGCATCTTCCCAGTTCCCCCCGTAAGCGAAGAGAACGGGTATCGACAACGCGACCAGCCAGCGGGGTTTGCCGGCACTGAAAAGGTGCTGGAGCAGGTACGCGACCAGGGGCATGGCCAGCAGGAAATGCTCGGTGTCGGTCAAGGTGATGCTGGGGACGATGGCGACAAGCAGCAGGAACTCGAAGGCCAAGGCCCGTGCCGGATCGGTGCGGCGGCGCATGTTGTACAGGACGAACGCGCCGAAGGATGCAGCGATGGCGGCGAGGATCAGGTAGGCCTCCATGGCGGACGGTGCCACCGCGTATTTGAGCACGCTGCGGTGAACGAAGGAATAGACCGTGTTCACCGCGCGGTGGTCATCTCCGCTGATGTGGATCAATGAAGCATTGTGTTCGGCCATGGTCGTGAACCAATCCCGGTGTGCCTGTA
>JAGQVV010000315.1 GCA_020437805.1 Flavobacteriales bacterium | reverse complement strand
ACTGTTACCACAAAGCCACCAGGCACCTGCACCCCCAACCTGCCAAGATTCTGGATCATCTCGCCCAGGCTGGCATTCTTGCCGCCCACCGTCGGGATGTCGCTCAATTCAACTTCGTGCAACCACTTCAAGTATTGCGCTTCGGCCATTGGTATTTCTGGGATCAGTGGAACCGTTTCAACGGGAAGAGGGCCGAAAAGTTAAGTCGATGGCACTGCGTAGGGATGAAAAGAGGAAGGCCGCGCTCAGCGGCGCGGCCCATGACTTCGAACTTTTTTCCTGCGATCAGATCTCGCCTTTCTCCGCAGCCCGCTGCATCTTCTTGTTGGCGTAGATCGCGATCTCCACCCTCCGGTTCTGCGCCTTGCCATCCGCGGTACTGTTGTCCGCAACAGGTTGTGCTTCACCGTACCCAACGGTCGAGAATCTGCTGGCCTTCACATTTTGCGCAATGAGGAAGCGCGATACGCTTTTGGCGCGTTCCTCGGAAAGTGCCAGGTTGTGCTCATCGGAGCCATCCGCGTCGGTGTGCCCTTCGATCAGGATGTCCGTATCCTCATACTTGTTCAATGTGGCCGCCAGTTCCGTGAGGTTGGCGCGTGAGGTGGCGTTCAACTCGCTCTTGTCCACCCCGAACAGCAGGCCACTGTCGAAGGTGATCTTGATACCTTCTCCCACCCGGGTCACTTCCGCGCCCTGCAGGTCCTCGCGAAGTTCTTCCGCCTGTTTGTCCATGTGGCGGCCGATGAGCGCCCCGGCCGTGCCACCGACCGCAGCACCGATGATCGCTCCGATCGCCGTGCCGTTGTCGCCGAACTGATTGCCGATGACAGCTCCCACACCAGCGCCTGCACCCGTACCGATCGCGCCCCCCTTCAGGGCACGGGATGAATTGCAACCCGGTGCGATGAGCAATGCCGGGAGGAGGAACGGGATGATGTATTGCTTGATGATGATCGATGTTCTCATGGGTCCGATATAATGGTATGTTCCATCCGTTCCCAACCCTGTGCCACCGGCTCCTTCCAATGCCGGTTGAGCCTTGTTCGCTTCGGAATTGCTCGCTTTGAAGGCGGAAAGCCTGCCCAGGATGAGGGTCAGCGATTCCCCATTTCGGGGGAAGCCCTTGCTCGCTCAACGTATGTACGGATCCAGAAACTTACTTTCGGATCATGCCATCGATCGCGGAAAAGGTCTGTTTGGAGTGCGGTGAGAAGATCGTGGGTCGCACCGACAAGCGCTTCTGTTCCGACTCATGCCGGAACATGTACCATTATCATGCGAACAACAGCAGCATCAATTACGTGCGGAACGTCGTCAACACGCTGAAGCGCAACCGCCGTATCCTTAGCGAACTGAACAACGGCCCTGAGGGGAAGACCAGGGTGCATCGTGAAAAGCTCCTGGACAATGGGTTCAGTTTCATGTACCACACGAACACCCATCGCACGAAGGCCGGCAATACCTACGTCTTCTGTTTTGAACAGGGATACCTGGAGCTCGGGGAGAACTGGTTCATGCTCGTCCGTCGGGACGAATACCTTGGCAGGTCAGGAGACCTGAAGAAGGACGCTGCGGAGTGAACCGCGCACATGGCAGGGTAGGAAGAGATCGGTCTGGAACTCAGCCCAGGGCCCAGATCAACAACACGATCATGCCCAGCGTCATCAACGCCAGAAGGACAGGCCCGCCGATCTCGTTCTGTTCAGCTTCCGCCGGGAAATGGTCGTCGAAATGATGGTCGCTCATGGCTGTGGTTTCACGGCAAATATAGATGTGACCCGTACATGCAGGCATGCGGTCCTATAGGACCCTCATCCTAGTTCAGGCTGAAAGTGGGCTGTTTCAGGACCATGCGTGCGATCACGCTGCTCTCGTTGGCGCGCATCCGCATGACCATGGCCATCACCTGCTCCTCCAGCTCCTTGTCGCTGAGCTTCTCCAGGTCCTTGTAGATCGGGAGGCTGCTCTTGCTCTTCAGGATGAGTGCTATTTTATATGCTCGTGACATCGTCGGTGCTGTAAGGAAGACGCTCCGACCCCTGGAAAGGATGCCCGTGCTAAGGCCAGGGATCCTCCCGACACGAGGAACGGCATGGAATGAGGGACGAACGGTGAGAGCGGATCAGAGCAACCGCTGGCACGCAAAAAAAAGGCCTGCAGAAATGCAGGCCTTTCCATATGTCGGGGTGAGAGGATTCGAACCTCCGACCTCGTCGTCCCGAACGACGCGCGCTA
>JAGQVV010000314.1:2268-4315 GCA_020437805.1 Flavobacteriales bacterium | reverse complement strand
GCGTGAGGATGTCGGCACCGGCGGCGTCGTACGCATCGCCCCTGAAGAACCGGTAGTCATCATTGGAGGGGTCGCTCGCCCAACGGTTCCGGGCACCGGGATCCAAGACGTTCAGGTAATCCTCGAAGAATAACGACTCATCCCGCCCCGGGATGTTCGAAGCGGGGCTCCCCAGTCCGTCAAGACCAACATCCTGGAACTTGTTGCTGCTGTTGTCCCCTTGTACGATGGCAAAAGCGTTCACCACGCTCTGTGTGGTGGGCACCACTCCCCAAGTGGTCTCGCTCGTCTCTGCCGAAACATCGTCCGCGGAGTTCGGCAATCCGTTCTCGAAGGCCTTGCGCCCATCCCGGAGCACGTCCTCGCTGATGTTCCCCAGATCGATGTACAGATCACCACCCGTACTGTTCTGCGAATCAACGTTCGTGGCCGGTTCACCCACGCTATTGCTCGCGTTGAAGAAGGGGTCCATGATCCAGAACTGCACCGTTTCGATGTTGCTTGCCTCGAAGTCGGTGGTGGTGATCCGGCGCGTGATGCCCGCCCAGTTCTGCTCCGGGGTGAACAGGTCCCCCTGGTCCGTGAGGTTCGGTGTGTAGTTGTACGGTCCGCGTTCCGCTGGGTAGTAGCTCAGGTCCAGGACAGGAATATTGGCCGGTGTGCCCGCTGCCAACTGCCGGTTCGGGAACACTTCCTGCTCCAACACCTCGCGCTGCCGATTATCGCTTCGGATCTCTGAGCTGTTACGGATGTTCGATGGCGTGAGATCGTTCTGGCGAAAGAACAGCGGATCGATCACGTACCAGGACAACAACGCCCTGCGGTATCCTGCTCCCAGATCGTTCACCAGATCGCCCTCCGGAAAGAGCGAAGGAAGGCCTTGTGGCACCGAGGCATGGAACCAAAGGCTCTGGGTCCGCAGGTCGATAACGCTCACGGAACCCTCGAAATCGTCAATGTAACTGGTACCCGCATTCCCGATGGCCGCGCTGTGCCCGGGGATCAGGTAGGCTCCTTCCATACTGGCGTTCACATTGCTCTCCGCCTTGGTGGCATAGAACGGAAGCTTGTCCACCATGTCCGTGATCCACTGCGATCTGCTCTGCCAATTGGCATCCACACCGAGCATCGTGTTGCGAATGGGTTCTTCGCCCACGTTCACCTTCTGCGTCAAGGGTCGCTCGTACAGGTTCATCACCGTCCCGCCCAACACGAAGTCCTTGTTGATCTTGTAGTCGAAGCGCGCGCCGGCAAGGGTCTTCGTTTGTATGCTGAACAAGGAGTTGCTCTCCAACGCGATGTTGATCGGGGTGCCGCTCTCGAGGATACCCTGGTTCAGGATCCGAACACGACCGAGGTTGTAGTCCACGGTATAGTCCTGGTTCTCGATCAAGCGCACACCGCCGGCGGTAACGGTGACCGACCCTTGGGGAATATTCACCGAATTCAGTGGGATCACATCACTGCTCGCACTCCGGTAGCTGCCCTTCATTCGGAATCGGTTCAAGCCCGGAATGTTCTGCGCAGCGGTCTTGGTGCTATCGTACAATTGCTGGAACACGATGGTGCTCTTCACCAAGGGGTCCACCCCTACCAATTGCTGGTCCAGATAACTCCCGAAGGGCTCCAGCACGGGGAAATACACCCGACCGTTCTGCGCCTGGATGGTCCCCCCCGTGGTGGCCGCTCCATCCACGAAATCGAACCAGCCATCCGGATTCGGTGCGTGGTTCGGGTCCAAGCGGTCCAAGGCCAGGGTCTGCAGCAGCGGCTGCTGGTCCACCGGTGCCACCGGGATGTAGTTGATGTCCACACCGGTGACCGGGTTGTTGTAGATCAGTTCCAACCGGAAGTTCTCACTGTTCACCTGGAACGCGCCCAAAGAGTAGACGTTCTTCATCATCAGATCCCACAGCGGAATGCGCGGGTTCGTGATGGTGGCTTTCAATAAGCGAAGGATCAATGCATCGCTCCCGCTCACCACTGTCTCATCACCTTCGGTCACCACGGTACCGTCCTGTGCGAACTGGCCCACTTGGTACGTGAC
>JAGQVV010000314.1:0-2207 GCA_020437805.1 Flavobacteriales bacterium | reverse complement strand
AGGGAGATGAAGCCGAGGCGCGTATTGATCGTGTACTCGCTCGGGGTGAGCAAGCGCGCGCTTTCCACTTTCTCGAAGTGACGAGCAGCGACAAGACCCAATTGCTGAAGGGACTGGGTCGAGTTGACGAAACCCGTGATGCCGGGATCCTCGCTCACCTGCTGGTACAGGGTGTTCGCGGAGTTGTCAGCACGGTTGCTCGTGGGGTTATCGACCACCAACCCGGGCGGCAGGTCCGCACTCACCTTCCCCGCATCAATGGATTGCTGGCTGGCATCCTCACCCAGGTCGGTGAACGCCACGAAATTCCGTGTCTGCTGGAAGTCCTGCCGGGTATTGGTGACCCACACCTCGATACGCTGGATCACCACACCGCTGTTCACCGTGGGCATCGTGCGCAATGCGTCGTTGTAGCGGTCCCGGAAATAATGGCTCAGGAAATAGTGCTTGTTGGCCTCATACTCATCGGCCTTGATGTCGAAATTCGTGGTCTGGGCCCCCCCCTGGGTCTGCACATTGCGGCGCTGGCCTTTTTCCTGACTGAAGATCGCGGTTGCCGTCAATCGCCCGAAGCGCAATTCAGTCTTCAGACCGAAAAGGCTTTGGCTTCCTTGGATCAGGGTGCCCTGTAAGGGAAGGCTCACGTTACCGGCTTCGATCTTTTGGATGATCTCATCCTCGTAACCGGTGTAATCCAACTTCACCTGGTTCTCGAAATCGAAGGTCGCCTGCGTGTTGTAGTTCGTGTTGATCTTCAGCTTCTCCCCGATGTTGCCCACGAGGTTCAGTTGGATCCGCTGGTCGAAGTTGAAGGTGGTGATACGCCGCTGATCGATGGGGATGCGCGGGTTCTCGGTCTTGCTGACGTTCAACCCGAAGATGACCTCGGCGGAACCCCGCGGCTTGATGTCGATCGTGTTGCCCCCGAAGATCCGATCGAAGGCTTCACCGCGCACCTTGATGCTCGGGATAAGGTCCTTCTGCGCGCTCTCACTGTCCTGTTCCACACGGTCCAGCCAGTAATTCTCCATGGAGCGCTCCATATCGTAGTTGAGGTATTCCTCCAACGACATGCTCATGGGCGGGCGGTAGTCGAATGACCCACCGACCGTGCTGCGCATGATGTACTGGCCGGATTCCGGGTCGTACAGCACATCGTTCTGGATATTGTCCGGATCGCCCAGGTTGATGTTCCCGGTGGATGGCGCACCGGGTGTGAGTGGATCGGTTATCGGGAACTGCAGGTCCACCTCAGGGGAGTCGACCTGCAACACCAGGCCAGCATGTCGCCGCACACCTCCCTTCCGATCCTCAGCCCCATCCACGATCAACCCCAAGGCGAGAATCCCGGTGATCATGCCCAATAGGCGGAACGGATGTATGGAATGGCTCATCGGATCGGCCGCAGCAAGGCTCAGATGTTCTTCAGTGTCATCTTGATCAATTCCTCCACGGCCGGGGGGTCCTTGGCGCGATCCTTCAGCACGGAATCCAAAGTACGCTCGGCTTTCACACGATCCACCCCCAAGGAGACCAAGGCCGATAACGCCTCGGTCTTGAGCGTATTGCCCATAGGTACAGCCGTTCCGCCGCTCGGCAACGGGACGCCGGCAAGTTTACCTTGAAGCTCCGCGATGATGCGGCTCGCCAGTTTTGGCCCGATGCCCTTCACACCCTTCAGCACACTTTCGTTGCCGGTAAGGATGGCTGTATACACTTCTTCACCGGATCGCGCACCCATGATCAGCATGCCGATCGTGGCACTGACACCCTGCACATCGATCAAGCGTCGGAACAACTGACGATCATCGCGGTCCAGGAAACCGAACAAGCGATGTTCACTACTTCCCGATCGGACATCCATGGAGACCGCGTAGTGCACGTGCAATCGCACCTTTCCCGACTTGGGCAAACGCGCCAAGGTGCTGACAGGTGCGTGGACCAGGTAGCCCACACCGTGGCACTCCAGCGTGACATGGTCCTGCGCCAGTTCCAGTACTTCTCCGTTCAGGCTATCGATCATCCTGTCCCCTGAAGTGGGCTATTCAACTAAAAAGGGGGGTAGTGTCGTGCTATGCGCAACGGATAAGGTCCGACGAAGAAGGTGCGAAAATAACGGAATGCCCCGTTCCAACGCAGCTTTTCGACCACCTATCTTGGCGACCGTCATCAACCGCATAGAGCGCAGCGGAATGGACAAGGAAAGG
>JAGQVV010000043.1 GCA_020437805.1 Flavobacteriales bacterium | reverse complement strand
TGTTCTTCACATAGTCGGCGTGGCCCGGGCAATCAACGTGGGCGTAGTGACGGTTGGCCGTCTGGTATTCCACGTGCGAGGTGTTGATCGTGATACCGCGCTCCTTTTCCTCGGGGGCGTTATCGATCGAATCAAAACTACGCAGTTCCGACAGGCCTTTTGAGGCGAGTACGGTCGTGATCGCTGCGGTCAACGTGGTCTTGCCATGGTCCACGTGACCGATGGTTCCGATGTTGACGTGCGGCTTGTCCCTTTTGAAGGTCTCCTTTGCCATGGTCGATGGGGTCTTGTTGTTACTGTTCTTCGTTCGTTCTAAATGTTCCTTTCTTGCTGTATGGGCCGGCCACTTGAGGTGGCATGTAGATCAACTTCGTCCTTCCTGGAGCCTTTGCCGGGAATTGAACNNCTTCCTTACCAAGGAAGTGCTCTACCTCTGAGCTACAAAGGCCGATGTGATCATGGTGTTCCGCGATCTCCCGAGGGATCCTGCGGATGTAGAGCGGGAGACGAGACTCGAACCCGCGACGTTCAGCTTGGAAGGCTGATGCTCTACCAACTGAGCTACTCCCGCATGGAAATGATGGGTCCTCCTCCGCAATGCATCGTTCCATCCGATGCATGCCATGGGTCGGCTCCGTGAGTGATCGTGGGGAGAGCAGGATTCGAACCTACGAAGGCGTAAGCCAGCAGATTTACAGTCTGCCCCCGTTGGCCGCTTGGGTATCTCCCCTTTCTTTCACACGGAGCCAATGGACGGATTCGAACCCCCGACCTGCTGATTACAAATCAGCTGCTCTACCAGCTGAGCTACATTGGCCTGTACAACACGAAAAAGAACGTTCCTTTCTCCTTCTTCCGGACCGGTGGGTCCCGAATTGGGCCTGCAAATGTAGTAAGAATCCGTACTCCACCAAACAAGTTCGGGCCTTGACCTGTGCCAAGACCCGAGCATGTGGTCCCACCCCTACGGGGACGGCCTGATAATTGCGGGTCAGCCCACCGAACGGAGACGTTCCTTCTTGCGTTCCACTTGGCTGCGGAGCGCATCGATCGTGTTCATGGTGGCCTCTTCAAAGCTTTTCCCTTGCCGTTTGGCAAAGAGGTCGCTGCCAGGGATCGATAAGCGGATCTCGACCACTTTGTTCTCCCTGTTCTCTCCGTCGTGTTCCAGTCTCAGGAACACATCACCGGCGATGATGTTGTCATGGAACAAGGTGAGCTTGGCCAGCTTTTCCTTGATGAAGGTGACCAGTTTGGCATCAGCGTCGAAATGGATGGAATGCACGTTCACGTTCATGTTGATATGGCTCTTTGTTCGATCGAAAGGTCCGTTGATCACTCCCCGCCTCGCGGATGTGCCTTGGCATGCACTTTCCTGAGCTTTTCCACGGTATTGTGCGTGTACACCTGTGTAGCCGCCAAGTTCGCATGGCCCAGCAGTTCCTTCACGGCATTCAGATCCGCGCCGTGTTCTAGCATGTGGGTGGCGAAGGAGTGGCGCAAGACGTGCGGGCTACGTTTGTTCTGGGTGGTGACCCCACTAAGATAATGCGTAACAAGGCGTTGTACGGTTCGTCGAGGGAACGCGTTCCCTTTTTCATCCACCACCAAAGGCGCTTCCGGGTCGGGTGAAGATCCTGTCAACGAGCGTGCTTCCGACCGGGCCCTGATCGAACCCACCAGATCCGGACCGATGGGCAGGATCCTTTCCTTTTGTCGCTTCCCCATTACCCGAAGCGTGCCTTGGTGCAGATCCACATCCCCGACCCGTAGTCCGAGCAGTTCGGCCAACCGCATTCCTGTGTGGTAAAGCAGTTCCATGATGAGCCTGTGGCAGGCCCCTCTCTCCCCATCCGGCCACTCAAACTCATCCAACAATCGGTGCATCCCCTTCTCTTCCACGAATTCCGGAAGTCGTTTCGGGGTCTTCGGGGGATCGATCAATGCCGTAGGCTCCGCGGATACCTCCCCCACCATACGGCCGAAGCGAAAGAACCCGCGTAGGGCGCTCAATTTGCGATTCACGGTCCGCGCTCCAACACCGCTCTCCATCAAGGTCATCATCCACAAGCGAACGGCCTTGTCCGAAGCGTGCTCCGGCCGTTCCACACCAGCGGCCATCAAGTGGTCCCGGAACTGCTTCAGATCACGCCGATAGGCGTCCACCGTGTGCGGGCTGTACCGCTTCTCGTATTTCAAGTGGTCAACGAAGCGCTCAAGGAGCATGGCACCGAAGGTAACGGGGACCGGCAGGTACTTGGTATGATGGGTCCGCGTATTTCCCAGATGTCGGTTGTCAGTAATGCGCATCAGGAAAAGCACACATGGACTAGCGAATGCAGGGGCCTTCGACCACCACTCCAACAAGAAAAGCCCCATTCCTGGGGCCTCCTGATGCGTATGATAACGATGGACTACGACTCGTCCGTCTGCAGCGTCAGCTTGTACGCGGCCCGGATCATTTCCTTTCGACGCGAGATCGAAGGCTTGGTAAAGCTTTGGCGCTTACGAAGCTGGCGCATGGTCTGCGTTCGCTCGAACTTCTTCTTGAACTTCTTGAGCGCCTTATCGATGCTCTCGCCTTCTTTGACCGGGATGATCAGCATGATCTTATTTCCTTTTCGCTTAGGGGGTGCAAATATAGTGGAATGGTCTGATGAAACAACGGCCTGGTGAAAAAGTTGGTCGCGGTGCTTCACCGCATGCCAGCCCTTGGATATGGGCGGGGCCTACCCTTTCAGCACATTCCTGCTGATCACCAACTTCTGGATCTCGCTGGTCCCTTCGCCGATGGTGCAGAGTTTGCTGTCGCGGTAGAATTTCTCCACCGGGAAATCCTTGGTGTAGCCGTAGCCTCCGAAGATCTGGACCGCCTCGTTGCTGGCCCATACGCAGACCTCACTGGCGTAGTACTTGGCCATGGCCCCGGTGGTGGTCACCTTCTGACCTTTGTTCTTCTGGTCACTGGCTTGTTGGATCAAGAGCTCGGAAGCTTCGATACGGGTGGCCATATCAGCGAGTTTGAACGCTATAGCTTGGAAGTTCGAGATGGGCTGACCGAACTGCTCACGCTCCTTGGCATATTGCACGCTCGCATCAAAAGCCCCTTTGGCGATCCCAAGGCTGAGAGCGGCGATGCTGATGCGGCCGCCATCCAGGATCTTCATGGCCTGCTGGAACCCCTCACCTTCCTTTCCCAGGATATTCTCCTCGGAGACCCGGCAATCCTCGAAGATCACCTCCGCGGTCTCGCTGGCACGCATACCGAGCTTGTTCTCCTTCTTGCCGGCCTTCATGCCGGGCGTACCACGTTCGATCACGAATGTGGTCATGCCTTTGCTGTCCAGTAGTTCGCCTGTGCGCACGATGGCCACCACCACATCACTGCTCTTGCCGTGCGTGATCCAGCATTTGGTGCCGTTCAGCACCCACTCCTTCCCATCTTTGCGAGCGGTACACTTCATGCGCATCGCGTCGCTACCGGTGTTGGGCTCCGTCAATGCCCATGCACCGAGCCATTCTCCCGTAGCGAGCTTGGTAAGCCACTTCTTCTTTTGATCGTGGTCCCCGAAATAATTGATATGTCCGGTACAAAGACTGTTGTGGGCGGCCACACTCAGTCCTATGCTTCCGCAGATCCGTGCCACCTCCACGATGGTCTCCACATATTCATGATAACCGAGGCCGGAACCACCATATTCCTCCGGCACGAATACGCCGAGCATACCCGCTGGCCCGAAATGCTTGGTGAAGAGGTCCTTTGGGAAGTGTTGGCGCTCGTCCCAGTCCATGACATGCGGGCGTAATTCACGTTCGCAAAGGTCCCGCACAGCCTGTGCGATCATGGTCTGGTTCTCTGTCCGGTTGAATTCCATGGTCTAATAGGTCACGAGCTTGACCACTTCCGCATCATAATGCTTCAAGCGCTCAAGTCCATTCAAGAAGGATAGGTCGATGAGAAAGCTGAAGGCGCTGACGGTGCCGCCCTGCATCTTTATCAGTTCCGCGGCGGCCGCGGCCGTTCCACCGGTAGCGAGGAGGTCGTCATGCACCATCACGTGCATACCGGGCTTGACGCTGCCCACATGCATCTCCACCTCGGCACTACCGTACTCCAGATCGTACTTGTTGCTCACGGTGCGCCAAGGGAGCTTCCCCTTCTTACGAACGGTGAGAAAAGGAACCCCGAGTTCAATGGCCAACGGAAGTCCGAAGAGGAATCCGCGACTTTCGATCCCGGCGATGGCATCGATCCGAGTGCCATTCAACGCGGTGGCAAAGCCACCAAGGGCTGCTTGACACAACGCAGCGTCCTCCAGCACAGGTGTGATATCCCTGAACAAGATGCCCGGTTTGGGAAAATCGGGGACCGCTCGGATGGCGTTCTTCAACCGGGTCTCGATATCGTTCACTCCACGCTCAGGTAGGGTGCAAGTTTACGGAACAATGCCTCGTCGATCAGGACACAGCCAAGGATGTCCTCGGGCTTTTGGAAAGGACCATGCTGGTTCCTATACGCGATCAGCGGTTTGGCCAATTTCCACCGGAGGTACGGGTGCGCTGCCAGTTCTTCCACGGAGCAGGTGTTGATGGGGATCCTTCGGACCATCAAGGTATCCACCACCAGAAGCTCCTTCAATCGAGAGATGGCGTCGGGTTTGTCCTTCAGCACGAACACCTCTTCCAATTGGTCCAACGAAACATAGCCACCCAACCAGTCGCGGTATTTGACGATCCCTCGAGCGAACGAAGGTCCTACACCGGGCAACGCGATCAACGCTGTGGTATCGGCGGTATTGACCTCCAATTTCCGAGCTGGAGTGAACGAATGGGTCCTTCGTTCGTAGATCGTGTCCTTACGTGGCCAACGATCCGCATATGTTGTTCGCGGAGCGTTCGTATAGCGCCTCCGTTCGGAACTGTCCGGTAGGAGAATGAACGGTTCCAATGCCAGGAATTGTTCCGGTGGCAGACTATACATACGTCCGAGGTCCTTCTTCGTGCGGAACTTCCCGCCCTTGGCCATGTACCGCTCGATACCATCAACTTGCTTGTCCGTCAGGCCAAGGGCCCGCCACTCCTCCCTTCCGATCATATTGGGGTCGAATGGAAATCGATGGACCGCGACAGGGTCGATCGCTTGAGCCTCTTGTTCGGCGATCCACGCCTGCATTTCTTTCTCGATCGCTGACAGGTCCCTGACCGGGGCCTTTTTGAACCACTGTTCATAGAAAGCCCAGACCGAAAGCCCGAGCAAGAGGACCACAAGCACGATCGTCCCTCGCCGTTCACCTTGGTGAAGAGCGAAGAGGTCCTTCAGTCGTTCCTTTCTATAAGGGTCAACACCTCTTGATGCCATCGACCGGAACACTACAGTGTATCGAAAAGATACTGGACTTCAGGAACGGTCGTCGTTCTCTGAATAGCTATCCGGTTCGGGGCGAGGCGGTGAGGTGAGCACGCGATAGAAGAAATAAGCCGTGATGCAGGCCACCGTGAGCTGTGTGGCCATCATCAGTAAGATCGCGGACGTGTTCATGCGCTGGTGCTGTTGCTGTTCTTCAATCGTCGTATACCTGCAAGGTAGACCAGGAATGCGATGCCCGCGAAGGTGAAGGTAAGAAGACCGCGGGCCATGTTCGTGTAGAACAGACGATCCTTCAGTCGGGAGATCTCGGCCGGGTCGGTCGCTGCGTCCAACTGCGAGTGGACACCCGTGTTCGCAATGGTCTTGACGATGGACGCATTGTCCAAGGGCCATCCATTTCCCGAGAAAAGCCCCTGGAACGCACCGGCCCAGTCATTGCCTGCGGGAGTGAACAATGCTCCAAGGAACACGACCAGGAGCATGAGCGGTGTGATGTACTTGATGATGAACTTGTATATCAATGGAACCTGAAGGTCCGCGCCGGAGAGCAGTTCCCTCCACCCCTTGTCTATCCCGAACACCCATGAGAAGAGGATGGTCTCCGCCAAAGCGAAGACGACAAGGCTTACTGTGCCCGCCCAGTAATCGTATTCATCGAAGACGCCGTGTTCGAAGAACAGGACGGTCGGCAGCCCAAGAAGGAGGACGATCAAACCGAAGCTCCAAGCCCCTTTGTTCCTTCCCCAGTCGAATTCATCCCGCATGAAACCCATCCACGGGGTTCCCATGGCCAGGCTCGAAGTGATACCGGCGAAGAACAACAGCCCGAACCACATCACTCCGGCCATCGTGCTAAGGAATGGTCCCCATTTCTCGAACAGGAAAGGCATGGTCTGAAAAGCCATTCCGAAACCGGCGTTCTCCTTCACCCAATCCAGACCGAGGTAACCCGCTGCGATCGGTATGACGATGGAACTCCCCAGGACCACTTCGACGAACTCGTTCGTGAAGCCCGCGCTCACGGCGTTCAACGCCACATCATCCTTGCTCTTCACATAGGCCGCGTAGCAATGTATGGTACCCATTCCCACGCTAAGCGTGAAGAAGATCTGACCGGCCGCAGCGAGCCAGACTTTGGGGTCACTGAGGCTACTATACTGTGGGGTCCATAGGAAATTCAATCCATCCCAGGCACTCGCATCAGGCACTTCGGCACTGGCACCGCTTGTACCCAAGGTGATCCCACGAACTGCCAGGAATGCACCGAAGATCAGCAGGAGCGGGATCCCGATCTTGGCTGCACGTTCCACCCCGGCGAGCCCTCGGGAAAGAATGAAGGTGTTCAGCAGCAGGCAAAGCAAGTAGAATACCACGGCCTCGTATGGTATGCCTGTTAGGCTCTTTTCAATGTCCACATACTTGGAGAAGAAATCGGCGACCTGCACCTGGGTCATTCCATCGAACGTACCGATGATGCTGTGCCAGACATAGCTCATGGTCCAACTCTCGATATAGCAGTAGTAGCTGGCCACCGCTATGTTCGTGAAGATGCCGAAGACGCCGAAGTACTTCCAGAAGTTGCGCTTCGTCATCGTATCCAGGATGAACGGTGTGCTGTGGTTGTTGTTTCGG
>JAGQVV010000042.1 GCA_020437805.1 Flavobacteriales bacterium | reverse complement strand
CGGACACGGATACCGACCTTGACGGCACAGCGGACTGCGTTGACGGCTGTCCTGCTGATCCGAACAAGATCGCCCCTGGCGATTGCGGTTGCGGTAACGTGGATGAGGATCTCGATAGCGACGGCATCACGGATTGTATCGATCCATGCCCGGGCGATCCCAACAACACGTGCACTGATTGCAACGATCCATGCTATGCAGAGAACGGAACGAGCACACCGTGCACGACCTTCCTTGATGCGGATAGCGATGGTACCTGTGATGCGAACGACGGTTGCCCGAACGATCCGGACAAGATCGCCCCGGGGGTCTGTGGTTGCGGAGTCGCTGATACGGACACGGACAGCGACGGCACGGCCGACTGTAACGATGGTTGCCCGAACGATCCGAACAAAGTGGACCCAGGTGCTTGCGGATGTGGCGTGGTGGACACGGACACGGACAACGATGGAATTGCTGACTGCAACGACAACTGCCCGGACGAACCAGGACAGATCGGTTCCACATGCGATGATGGCAACAGCAATACCACCAACGATCAACTTGACGCGAACTGCAATTGTATCGGAACGCCGGTAGGGGACTGCAACCCCTTGTACCTGGAGTTCCAGACCGAGATCGATCCTGGTCAAGTGACATGGGAGATCCTCGACGAAACCGGAGCGATCACGGTGGACAACGGAGCGGTCACAGTACCTCCAGGCAGCATAGGCACACTTCCGCTCTGCTTGGATGATGGGTGTTATCGCCTCCGGGTAACGGATGCTTCCGGCGATGGTATACTCGGTTATGAATTGCGTGAGGCCGATGGCGGCCAGCGTCGGATCATCGACAATACCGGGAACATGGTGACCGGGGTCAGTGCGATAGCCAATGGCGGGACGTTCTGTGTTCCGATCGGCGATATCGATCTGATCTTCAGTAGCTGCGACAAATTGGACTGGGTCAACAACAAGTACTTGGTGTGCCACGCTGATGATAACGTAACGGCCCAATGGCAAGTGGGGAACCAGAACGACGATGGGTACAACTTCTGGATCTTCGATCCCAACGGTTCGTATAGTTTCCGACGCTTCCGGACACACGCCGTCAGCGACGGTTTCTCGCCAGCTGGCCCGTACCGTGCAGCCCACCTGAAGATCAATGGTTGGACCAACACCGCGCTCACACCGCACGTCCCGGCCAATGTGCTTCTGAACGTTCGGGTCCGAGGGGTGTACAACTGGACATTCACCGAGTGGGGTCCGACGTGCACCATGATGATCGACCCGGCCCGTGCGGCGTGTCCGCTCACGAACCTCCAGAACGATCCGGCCTTCGGTAGTTCCTTCAGCTGTGGCGTGACGAGGAACTTCGGTGGCTCGAATTCGAACGCGAACAGGGTGGTGGCGAATCCGCCGCAATTCCAGCCGGCACCGTTGGCTGGTGGAACCGGGCTGCGTTACCAGTTCCGTTTCCGCAATGGTGAGCGTTGCATCGTATTGCCACCTCGCACGAGCCCAACGCTCTACCTGAACTGGAATGCGTCCGTGGCACCACCGTTGGTGGCTTCCGAAACGTACAACGTGGATGTGAGGGTGAGCAAGGACCAAGGTGCCACCTGGTGTACAGGCTTGGGAACCAGCGATCCGGTAAGCAACTGCGCCGACCCGGATGCTTGGGGCGTTGTTTGCAATGTGACCATCGGAGAAGTGATCGGACTGATGCCTGAAGGTTCGAACATGAGCGGTACCACTGGTATCGGTGAACTGACGGCTTACCCCAATCCGAACAGTGGCGAACAATTGAACATCAATTTGACGGAAGTGGGGCGCGATGTGACAGCTATCGGGGTGGAGTTCTATGATCTCCATGGCCGCAAGGTGTTCACAGAGATGGTACCAACGGCGGCAGGAACGTTCAACACCACACTGGAGTTGAGCGGGGACCTTAGCAATGGTGTCTACCTCATGCGTGTCACGGCCGGTGCGAACATCAAGACCGAGCGTATCGTGATCCAGCGCTGATCGCGTAAAGCAGCATGATGAAGGGCCGCCTCGGACAGAGGCGGCCCTTTTTCTGTTCAGTTGCTGGCTGGAGGGGAGTCGATTGACCGTCCCCCGGACTGCCCTGTGCGCGACGTATACGGATATTCCGGATAGGAAAATATCCCCCTTTGTGGGTATTGCGACAACTCTCAGGGCATCGGACCTTCACAACGTGAACAGGACGAAACGAATGAGCGAAAGACTGAAGTACGGTGCCACAAGCGACCTACTGTCCCGTGTGGCTCTCGTAGTGGCTGTTTGTACGCTGATCGTGCTGCTGTTGAGCACGTTCGATTGGATCTGAAAAAGAAGTGGCGGACGTCCGTTCGGAGCAAACTCGCGTCCGCCATCCATCCGGAACCTCGACCTACGTCGGGGTTCTGGTATTTCCACCCTCCGAGGGAGAATGGACCTGCGGGAAGGCTTCCGACAGATCGGGAAGGAGAAAGCCCCGGTGATCACCGGGGCTTTTCAACGAGGGTCGGGTCCTCTCAGTAATAAACCAAACGCCTCACCTTGGTCACGTGCTTGGCCAAACGAATGACCTGTTTCGTGTAGCCGAACTCATTGTCGTACCAAGTGTATAGCACCACGCTCTTCCCATCCGGGCTCACAATGGTGGCGTTGCTATCGAATACGCTGCAGCATGTATCACCTATGATATCACTGCTCACAAGCTCCGGATCGACCTGATAATGGATCTGGTTCACGAGATCTCCCACCAAGGCTGCGTTCCGGATAAGATCGTTCATGGACGCAAGGTCCTTGATCGGTCTCTTCAACGTGAGGTTCATTATCGCCAAGGAGCCGTTCGGTGTCGGAACACGGACCGCATTCGCGGTCAATTTGTCCTTGAGGCTGGGAATCGCCTTGCTTACCGCCGTCCCGGCTCCGGTGCTCGTGATCACCATATTGATAGCGGCGCTACGCCCCCTGCGCGGCCCCTTATGGTAGTTGTCCAACAGGTTCTGGTCGTTGGTGTATGCGTGCACGGTTTCGATGTGGCCTTTCTCGATACCTAGTTCGTCCTCGACCACCTTCAAGACCGGGCAAATGGCATTCGTGGTGCAGCTGGCAGCGCTGAACACCTTTTCGTTCTCGATGTCGAGGTCCTTATGATTGATGCCATACACGATATTGGGGACCTCCTTTCCCGGTGCGGTCAACAAGACCTTGGCAGCCCCCTTGGACTTCAAGTGGCGCTCAAGGTCGGAGCGCTTCGTGAAGGCACCGGTGTTGTCGATGATCAGTGCGTTGTTGATGCCGTATGAGGTATAGTCGATATCCTCGGGGTTGCTCGCTGCGATCAATTGCACTTGCTGGCCATTGATGATGAGCGCCTTGTTCTCGACATCCTCGATGACAGTCCCTTTGAATGCCCCGTGGACACTATCGTTCCTGAGAAGTGCTGCGCGCTTGATGATCTCTTCGTCGGTGAGCTTTCGGGTCACGATCGCCCGAAGACGCAATTGTTGACCCTTTCCGGCCTGCTTAACCAGTTCGCGGGCGGCGATGCGACCGATGCGACCGAAGCCGTACAGCACCACGTCCTGTGGTTTGAAGGTGTGTTTGTCCTGACCGATGAACCCGCTGAGGTGGTCCGAGAGAAAGGTCTTCACTTCGGAAATTCCGGATGCCTTGAACTCGTGCGCCAAGCGGCCGACATCGATCTTGCTGGGTGCCAAGTCCAGTTCCAACAGGCCTCGAGCGACATCAGCAGTGGTCACCACATCAACAGGCTTGTTCACCACTTTCTCGGCGTAATGGAACAGCTTGATCACTTCCGAGATGCTGAGGTCCAAAAGATGGTTGCGGAAGAAAACGAGTTCTACACCACGATCATACATCAACTGGCCTACGGAGTTCATCAGGTCCACAGCGGATTTCTCGCTGTCCACGTAATCCTTCAGGCTGGTCTCATAGCCCGGTCTGGTCTCCAAGGTCTCCATTAAAAGGGTAGGGGTTTGGTGTTCGCAAAGTAGGGGTCAGCCCAAGTAGGCCTTCAGCAACTTGCTGCGACTCGTATGGCGCAGCCGCCGAATGGCCTTTTCCTTGATCTGACGCACTCGCTCCCGTGTCAGGTCGAACTTCGCCCCGATCTCCTCGAGCGTAAGGCCGTGGTTGATCGCGATCCCGAAGAAGAGCTTCACCACATCCCGCTCGCGTTCGGTCAAGGTGCTCAACGCGCGCTCGATCTCCTTGCTCAAGGACTCGTTCAAAAGCAAGCGATCCGCGGGGGCACTGTCGTTGTTGGGCAACACGTCCAGCAGGCTGTTGCTTTCCCCTTCCACGAAGGGGGCATCCATGCTGATGTGCCTACCGCTCACCTTCATGGTGTCCGCCACCTTTTCCGCGGGAAGGTCCAGGAACACGGCAAGTTCATCCGCACTGGGCGGGCGCTCATATTCCTGCTCCAACTTGGCGAAGGCCTTGTTGATCTTGTTCAGTGAGCCGACCTGGTTCAGTGGCAGGCGCACGATGCGGCTTTGCTCGGCCAACGCTTGCAGGATGCTCTGGCGGATCCACCACACGGCGTAGCTGATGAACTTGAAACCGCGGGTCTCGTCGAAGCGTTGGGCAGCCTTGATCAAACCAAGGTTCCCCTCGTTGATCAGGTCAGGAAGACTAAGTCCCTGGTTCTGGTACTGTTTGGCCACTGAAACCACGAAGCGCAGGTTCGCCTTTACGAGTTTCTCGAGTGCCAAGCCGTCCCCTTCCTTGATCTTTCGGGCCAGTTCCACCTCCATATCGGCTGTGATCAGGCCTTCCTTGCCGATCTCCTGCAGGTACTTGTCCAGCGACTGGCTTTCCCGGTTGGTGATCGACTTGGTGATCTTGAGCTGACGCATCCTTGATGCCATGCGGGTTCGGGTCTTTGGTATTGTTCCTGGGTGAGTGGCGCTGCCGAGGTTCGTGACTACGGACACATCGGGCCGCAAAGGTACGACCCGGCATGGGTACGGGACAAGCCACATGGCATGATCGGGCAGCTATCACCCAATGGCTTGGGGGTCAATCAGTTCATAGACCAAGCCCATAATATGCACGCGTACCGTTGGGGTAAACACCTTCCACCAGAACACCACCCCGCTTGCTCGCAAGGATCCGTTCGAGTTGTGCGGGGTCCTTCACCAGCACCTGGTCCACGCTCGTGATGATGAATCCTTCGCGGATCCCGCTGCTGCGCAATATGCCTGCATTTATCGTGGTCACCTTCACGCCATGTTCCAAGCGCAGGGCTCTCAGTTCCTCCGGAGAGGCCATCTGGAATTCCGCTCCCAATGCCTTGCTCACAGGGGTCTTGGTCTCCACGGCAGCTACGGTGGTCCCTTCCCGGCCCCGCAGGGTCATATCGAAGACCTGTTCCTCCCCTTCACGCAGGATCGTCACCGGCACTCGGTTGCCCGGCCGGAATTTCCCGACCTGTTCCTGGAGTTGGGTCACGTTGTTCACCTCGATGCTCCCCACCTTGATGATCACATCCCCTGGGCGCATCCCCGCTTTTTGGGCTGCGCCACCGTCCGTGAGGCCGTTGACATACACTCCGCGGATCCTCCCGGTCCTGGTTTCGTCGGCAAGTGCCTGGTCCATGTCCCTGATGCTTACGCCGATGTAGGCACGTTGAACGCTACCGAACTCCAACAGGTCCTTCGCAACTTTCTGCACGATGTTCACCGGAACCGCGAACGAGTAGCCGGCATATTGTCCGGTGCTGCTCGCGATCGCCGTGTTGATGCCTACCAGTTCACCGTTGGTGTTCACCAGCGCACCGCCACTATTTCCCGGATTCACGGCCGCATCCGTTTGTATGAAGGATTCGATCGGGAAGATGTCCCGTGAGGCATCATACTGCAGAAGGTTGATGTTCCTCGCTTTGGCGCTGACGATGCCGGCCGTCACCGTACTGGTCAGGTTCATTGGGTTGCCGACCGCCAGGACCCATTCTCCCACACGCACATCGTCGCTATTGCCATAAGGCACGGTGGCAAGATCGACCGCATCGATCTTCAAGAGAGCCAGATCGGTGCTGGGATCCCTGCCGATCACCTTTCCATCGAACATGCGGTTGTCGTTGAGATGAACGCGTATCCGGTCCGCCCCATCCACGACGTGATTGTTCGTCACGATGTAACCGTCCTGTGTTACGATCACCCCGCTCCCTGCGCCTTGGCGAAGTTGCTGCTGCTGGGGAGCTCGGTAGCCCCAGAAGAAATCCGCGAATGGGTCGCGTACGTTCACAGCCGTCTCGGTCGTTACGTGGACCACTGCGTTCACCGTGTTCTCCGCGGCGAACGTGAAGTCCTTGTCGCTCATGTTCGTAGCTCCGGCCATGTTCACGTAGCGCACAACTGGTGCCGCAAGTGCTGAAGCGCGAGGTTCCTGCAGCGTATCCCTGTGCATCAATTCATGCCCGCCGAGCGCAATGAGAGCGCCAAGCAAGCCCATTCCGAAGTATCCGATCGTTCGTTGCATGGTCATTGATTTGTCGCATTCGAGGCTTCAAAGTTCATGCCTCTTCACATGTTGGAACGCTCTGTCAGTGCGTTCCTGCCGGTCCGTCGCGTTAAAAAGTGTTGATCGGCGGGATCGGGAAGCTTGGCGGCGATCGAACGGGCGGTGGCAGGAAGCGCGATATTTGACGCGATGAAAGGAATCGAAGTGCGGGATCTTGACTTCACCAAATGGCACGGGACCGGGAACGACTTCATCCTTGTTGATGACCGGGAAGGTGGTTTCCCCAAGTCCGATCTGGATCTCGTTCGGCTGCTCTGTGACCGGCATTTCGGTATCGGAAGCGACGGGCTGATCCTGTTGCAACGGTCGGGAGTGGACGGGGTGTCGTTCCACATGGAGTTCTTCAACCCGGATGGGAGCAAGAGCTTTTGCGGGAACGGTAGCCGATGTGCTTTTGCTTTCTGGAGGGCATTGACCGGTGAGGACAAAGCACGATTCTCGGCCATTGACGGCTTCCACGACGGGCGGTGGGTCGATCGACGGGTGTCCGTCTCACTGACCTTCGAAGGACAAGTGGAACGAGCCGTGGACGGCCCCGATGTGGATCATTTGAACAATGGCTCTCCACATGAACTTGTGTGGGTCATGGATCCTGCATCGGTGGACGTGGCGCTGGAGGGTAGGGAACGTCGGCATGCGGCGAGATACGCCCCGGAGGGCACGAACGTGAACTTCGTTCGTGTACGTTCCGGCGCGATCACCATGCGGACATTCGAGCGCGGTGTGGAAGCTGAAACCCTGAGCTGTGGCACCGGGGTCGTAGCTGCTGCTTTGAGCGCGCTTGACAGGGAGATGGTCACAAGTCCGGTTCCGGTGCATACAATGGGCGGCGATCTGAGTGTTCTTGCCGAGCGACTGCCCGATGGGACCTTCCGGAACATCCATTTGATCGGACCCGCAACAGAAGTGTTCTCCGGTACCTTCGTGATCCGATAATGTCGAAGAAGAAGAGCTATATCCCATGGAAGACAGGACTTGTTCTCCTACTGGTGGCCGGAGCCGGAGGGTATTGGGCGTGGCAGGAGCTGGTCGGGCCCGGTGCCGGGTTCAAAGAGGAAAGCAAAGTGCTCTATTTGCCGAGCGGGTCCACTTTCGAAACTGTGGTTGATAGTCTTCTATCCATTGGTGCGATCGATAATGAACGGGGGTTTCGTTGGTTGAGTGCCCAGAAGCAGTATGTGGATCGGGTCAAACCAGGTCGCTACAGGATCGACAAGGGGATGAGCATGAACGCCTTGCTCAACAGGCTCAGGTCCGGCGAGCAAGAGCCCATCCGGCTGACCTTTTCGAACATCAAGCGGTTGCAGGAGTTGGCAGGTAAGCTCGGGCGTGAGCTCGAGCCTGATTCGCTCGCTTTTCTGCGCGAATTCAGGGACGAGGATGTGCAGGCCAAGGCAGGTGCGGACCAGGCCACGTTCATTGCCTTGTTCATACCCGATACATACGAGCTCTGGTGGACCACTACACCTGCGCAATTCGTTGCACGGATGCAACGTGAACACGACGCATTCTGGGAAGGGCCTCGGCGACAACGAGCGAAAGAGCTCGGGCTTTCGACCAGTGAAGTCTCGACCCTGGCATCCATCGTTCAAGCTGAAACGGTCAAGATGAGCGACGCGCCGATCATCGCCGGGGTATACTTGAACCGCTTGCGGAAGGGGATGCCCCTTCAGGCCGACCCGACGCTGAAGTTCGCGTTGGGCTTGGATAGTATCGGGAGGGTATTGGACCGGGACAAGGACGTTGCCTCGCCATACAATACCTATCAGAACAGGGGACTACCACCCGGGCCGATCTGCATGGCTGAAACCCGGTTCATCGATTCCGTGCTCAATGCAGAGACGCACGATTATTACTACTTCTGTGCACGTGCGGACCTTTCAGGTCATTCGGATTTCTCCAAGACCTATGAACAGCACTTGGTGAACGCCAGGCGCTATCAACGGGCCTTGAACGAACGCAAGATCTACCGTTGATCCGGTACACCTTGTCCAATGGTCCTATTTTCGCGCCCTCAAGTAGCATTCAGACCATGACGAAGATCAAGTTCGGAACCGACGGTTGGCGGGCCATCATCGCACAGGAGTTCACGGTGGACAACGTGGCGCGAGTGAGCGTCGCAGTGGCCGAATGGGTGAAGAAGTACCACTCCAAAGAACCCAGCATCGTTCTGGGGCACGATTGTCGGTTCGCGGGTGAGCTGTTCGCCACAACGGCAGCCAAAGTGTTCGTGCACAGCGGGATCAAGGTGCATTTGGCCAAGGGTTTCGTGAGCACTCCGATGGTCTCGCTCGGGGCGTTCAACAAGAAGAGCGCAATGGGAGTGATCCTAACGGCGAGCCATAACCCGCCGAGCTATAATGGTTACAAATTGAAAGGGATGCACGGTGGACCGCTGATCCCGGAACATGTGCAGGAAGTGGAGGACATGATCCCCGATGCCCATGGTCTTGACCTGGGCTCGATCGATCTGGCTAAGGCCGAGAAGGATGGCATGTTGGCGTACATCGATCTGGAAACGATGTATGTGGACCATGTGGAGGACAATTTCGACATGAAGGCCATTCGCGAAAGTGGCCTACGCTGGGGCTATGATGCGATGTACGGTTCCGGGCAGAACGTGATCAAACGGGTCCTTCCGGAGGCCACCATGCTCCATTGCGATCACGACCCTTCGTTCCAGGGCCAAGCACCTGAGCCGATCCACAAGAACCTGATCGAATTCAGTGAGTTGATCAAGAAGGGTGGGATCGACTGCGGTCTTGCCACCGATGGTGATGCGGATCGGATCGGTCTGTACAACAGTAAGGGTGAGTTCATCGACAGTCACCACATCATCCTGTTGTTGATCCACTACCTCGTCAAGTACAAGCAGTTCACCGGCAAGGTGGTGGTGGCGGTGAGCACCACACCCAAAGTGAAGAAGCTGTGCGACCATTATGGGCTTGAGTACCAAGTGACCAAGATCGGCTTCAAGTGGATCTGTGGGATCATGATCAACGAGGATGTATTGCTCGGTGGTGAGGAAAGCGGTGGTATCGCGATCAAAGGGCACATCCCTGAACGTGATGGGATCTGGATGGGATTGACCATATGGGAGTTCATGGCGAAGAGCGGTAAGAGCCTGGACGACCTGATCGATGAGGTATACGGCATCGTGGGGCCGTTCAAGTATGAGCGGAACGACCTTCACATCAGCGAAGACCTCAAGGCGCGTGTGCTGGATGCTTGCGAGAAGGGGAGCTACGTCAAGTTCGGCGATCTGGAGGTACGCCGGGTGGAGACCATCGATGGATACAAGTTCCACTTCGACAAGGACCAATGGCTGATGATCCGCGCCAGCGGTACCGAGCCGGTGCTTCGCTGTTATGCGGAATCGGACACCCTGGACAATGCCCGCGCGATCCTGGCATCCTGCCAGCGTACGATCGGGGCTTAGTGCTTCACGAATCGCGAGCGAGCAAGAATGGCCTCATTCTCATCGAACAACACCAAGGTGTAAGTCCCGGAGGACAGTTGTTGTATCGATCGACCGGACAACTCGTTCTTGGACAGGGTCACATCCACAAGGATCCGACCGCTGGCGTCGAGTACCATTGCCCGCTCAGCATTGGTGCCGGGCAGGCTCCAACGCAATTCGTTCTTCACCGGTACCGGATACACCACCAGGTCGTCCAGGTTCCTCAGGATCGAAATAACGGGCGAGGTTGACGTGGTCCCGTCGAGGTCCACCGCACGGAGCCGGTAGTAGGATAATCCTTTCGGAGCGTCGATGTCCATGAAGCGGTAACCCACCTGTCCATTGCTCTCACCTGTCGCAGGGACCCCACCGATGGCCGTAAAGCCCAGTCCATCCGGACCACGTTCGATGATGAACCGGTCCGCGCCGGATTCGGACGCTGTGGTCCATTCGAGCAGGTTCCCCTCATCCTCAGCGGTACCATCAAAGGATGTCAGTTCCACGGGCAGGATGCCGATGTCGCCCACGGCGGAAGCATATCCGTAGAACCATCGACTGAAGCGCTGCCCATCGATCATCTTGTGCATCGGGTACTCCACCCGAGCGCGCCACTTGAAGCGCAGGAATCCGGGATCCTTGATGATCAATTCCCGGATCTGGACACCTGGAAGACCAAGATCGGTCCATGCCGCGCTGATGCCGGTGGAGGATACGCTGTTCGTGATCGGACCACCGGAGAACGGTTGGCCTTCGTGGACAACCTCCCACCGGAGCCTACCGGTCGTGCGTTGGATGGGACTTCGTGCGCGATGTCCGATCCCGAAGTAGATCGAATTGGGGTAGTCCGTACTGTTCGTGGAAAGCGGACTCACGAGATCGGCCAGATACTGTCGCGTAAGCCTGTTGTAGCTCAATGCTTCGTTCCCCCGGTACAACCTCACGCTACCTTCCTGGGCCGCACCACTGGAGGTGTACGGGGCCCCGGACAGGACATCGGAATAGCCATCCCCGTCCACATCTCCACCGCCGGCAACAGAGAATCCGGACCGGGCGCCTGCAATGTCCGGTTCAACGCTTGCATTCGTGCTGATCCCGGTAGGGCTGCCGAGGTACACATACGTCCGGCCCTCGTTGGCCTCACCATTGCCATAGTACTGGGCACCGACCGCTACATCTGCATAACCGTCACCGTTCACATCACCGGCCTCGGAAACCGAGATCCCGAAACGTGCCCCGGCCTGGTTCACCTGGAGCACGTTATTGCCCACGAATGTCGACCCTGAAGGTGTGCCGTAGAAAACGAACACGTAGCCTTCGTTCAATTGGCCCAAGGTGCCCGATTCGGCACCCACGATGATCTCATAATAGCCATCGCCATTGATGTCGCTCGCCCCTGCGACGGAACAGCCGAAACGGGAGTTCGCAATGTTCGATTCATTGAACCAGCTTGCCGGGCCCGAAATGCCGGTTTCAGATCCGTGATAGACATAGATCGCTCCCTCCTGCACGGAAGGGTTGGTGAAGTCAGGTGCTCCGATGATCACATCGGAGTACCCGTCGCCGTTCACATCCCCCGCAGTGCCCACTGCGGCGCCGAAGCTGCTACCCGCGACACCGGTCAAGGTGGCATGCGCAACCGGGTCCAACCCGGCCATTGATCCGAGGTGAATGTATGCGGTATTGATACCGGGAGCGCCGATCACGACTTCCGAATACCCATCGGCGTTGACATCACCTGCTTTGAACACAGAACTCCCGAATTGCGAGCCGGGCGTTCCGTTCAGCACGAGTATCGGTGTCGTTACGATGCCAGCCGGCGAGCCTCGATAGACATATGCACGCCCTGTTCCTCCCGATAGCGGAGCACCGATGATCACGTCCGCGTACCCATCGCCATTCACATCCCCTGCACTGGCCACGCTTCGTCCGAAGGCAGCATTCGCGACATTGGATTGGAGAACCACGTTCGGCCCGGGAGAGAGCCCTGTTGCGCTCCCGTAATGGATATAGGCCAACCCTTCATTGGCCTGATCGCTGGTTGCATCCGGTGCCCCGAAGATCGCATCGGAGTAACCGTCGCCGTTCACATCGCCCGCGTTGGCGACCGACCAGCCCAGATGCGCGTTGGCAAGTCCGGATGCCCGCGTGAAGCTGGGTGTGGGGCTCACGTTGTACGTACCCCCATGGTAGATCCGGGCGAGCCCACCACCCGAGTTGGGCATCCCAATGATGAGGTCGCTGTAGCCATCACCGTTCACATCCCCAGCCGTACTTACGCTTTCTCCGAGCTGGTTGTTGATCATGTTGCTTTCAATGCGAATGAACGCTGACGAGGAAATGCCCGCAGGCGACCCGAGGTACAGGAATGCCGCTCCTTCTTGGCTTTGGCCGTTCGTGAAGATCGGTGCGCCAACGATGACATCGGCATAGCCATCGCCGTTCACATCGCCGGCAGTACTGACGCTACGACCGAAACGACTATCGGCTTGGTTGTTCTGCAAAATGGTCGCAGGGACCGTGACCACACCGGCCGCCGAACCGTGATAGATGAGTGCGATGCCTTCCACGAGCGGCCCTCCAACATCATCGCGCCAATCCCCGACGATCACGTCGCTGTATCCATCGCCGTTCACATCACCCGCGGTGGAAACCGCCCAACCCGTTTGAACACTGTACCCTGCGGTGTTGAACCTGGTCGTGTAGGCGGGATTGGCACCTGCTCCCAGCGCATTGGCACTGCCATGGTACACGAAGATCGCCCCGTCATCACAGGTATTGAAGGGCGGTGTGGTGCACGGCGCAAGATCATACTTGTGGGCCCCGATGATCACATCGTTGTACCCATCCCCGTTCACATCACCGGCACCGGATACGCTACCACCGAACTGGGCGGCGCCCTGGTTCTGTTCCAGGATATGCCGTGGAACCGGGTTCACCCCGGCAGCGGATCCGAGAAAGATCCACACGACCCCTTCATTGCTTTGGCCACGGGCCGCCAAGTGTCCACCTGTACCGACATCGCTGTATCCATCGCCGTTGATGTCGCCGAGCCCGGCCACACTGTATCCCATGTACTGGTTCGTGGCATTGCTTTGGAGAATGACGGCCGGAACGGTATTCAAACCTGCCGCAGAGCCATGGTACACGAAAGTGGCCCCTTCCTTGTCCGTTGCGATGTTGTTCTCCCAAGTGGTAGCACCCACGAGCAGGTCGCCGAAACCATCTCCGTTGACATCACCTGCCCCATCCACGGACCAGCCGAAGTTCGCACTCACCTGATCCTCTTGCAGGGTGACGTCCGGTGCTGCCTGGATACCGCTTGAACTACCGTAGTACACGTATACCAAACCTTCTCCAGCTTGGCCGGAAGATGCTGACCATGCTCCAACTGCCACATCACTGTACCCATCACCGTTCAGGTCACCGGCCGAAGCAACGGACCATCCGAAGTCCCCTCCGATCGGGGGGGAAAGTTGTCGGTCGTGCGTCGTGGAGACGGGATCCACGGTAACGGGGTACACCGCACACGCGTCATCGACATGTATCATGAGCCGGGTCCCTGAAGGGTCCAGGACCATCGATGCATCGAGCACCGAACCGCAGGCATCCCAAACGTGAAGACCACGATACGCGTGGCGCAAATCCCCGTTCGGAGTGCGGAATGCGATGCCCGTGGAGCCTTCTTGCTCTGGACAAAGTGCGGTCACCAGGTCCAAGGCAATGATCAATTCGCCATATCCGGACTGTCTTTCATGGACAATGAAGTTCTGCCGAATGCCTTCATCACCAAGGACGTACTCCACATCCACGGTTGAGCCCCTCCAAACCACTCTATCGGACCGTTCAGGGTCGCTCGTACGGATCCAGTTCGCGCCAGTGACCCGCTCCCGGCCCATGGCGGCTATCGATATCCTGGTTTCCCAATCCGGGGCCGCCACAGGTCCACGGACCACCAGTCCATCAGCATCCACCGTAGCGGACATGTCCATGTGCGGGATAACCGCCCAGGAACGGGCAGGACCATCGTCCAGAAAAGCAGGTAGCGCCTTTTCCGCAGGGTGCGGGAATACGCCCGCATGTGCGCAGAACATGCTGAATGCGAACCAGAATAGGAGTGTCGAAGTTCGGATCAAAACGGTGTGGCGGTATTCCTTGATACAGCGGAGCTTATCATACAAAAGTAACCCTTTGGTCCCCTCTACGTCAATTGAGCAAAAGAGGTTGTGAACTACCTTGGACCCATATGACGTGGAAATGGCCCTTGGGTTGTCCGGCGCTGGTGCTGGTCGGGCTGTTCTGCACTACGATGGCCATGGGTCAGAAGCAGGACCCGAGGAATTCCCAGGATGGGCCGGTCACCCTGCCGGAGCCGGTTCGGCATTGCAAACGGAATACCGCGTTAGTGGCCGGTGGTCTGGTGGCCGGTACCTATTTGGCCTTGGACCGTGTGTGGTATGCCCAATACGAGCGTTCCCCCATGCACAGCTTCGATGATTCAGGGGAGTGGTTGCAGATGGACAAGGCCGGTCATCTGTTCAGCGCCTACACTCTGGGTCGTTGGGGCCATGCTGCTTGGGGACGTTGCGGTACGGACGAAAAGGAGGCCATACTGATCGGTGGCAGTATGGGATTGATCTTCCTGACCGGTGTGGAGTTGCTCGATGGCACTTCGGCCGGCTGGGGCTTCTCGTGGTCGGATATGGCCGCCAATGTGTTGGGGACGGGACTATTCATGGGCCAGCAAGCCGGTTGGAAAGAGCAGCGTGTCTTCGCGAAGTTCTCCGCCCACCTCACGCCATACGCTGCGGAGGACCCTGAGCTGCTGGGCGAGGGGGTGGGTGAACGCTTCCTCAAGGATTACAATGGCCAAACCATCTGGCTGAGCGCGAACCTGTGGAGCTTCAACAAGGCCTCCAAGTTGCCGCAATGGTTGAGCGTGGCCGGTGGGTACGGCGCGGAGGGCATGGTCTCCGCATTTCCCCAGGGTCCCGAGCAAGTGGCAGACGGGACCGAGCCGTACCGTCAATACTTCCTTGCACCCGACATCGACCTCACCCGCATCAGGACCGGGTCAAAGGCACTGCGTACGGTGCTGTTCGTATTGAATGGCATCAAGGTACCCATGCCCACGCTCGAGTTCCGCTCGAACGGTAAGGTCCTTGCGCATGGCTTGTATTTCTAAGCGGAAAGGCTCCCTTCAAGGAGCATCAGCTTCACCTTCATCACGGCGGCAACGGTGAGGCTGTCGCGTATCTCGCCCCGAGAGACCATGGCATACAATTCCTCGAAGGGTAATTTCCGCATGGCAAGCTCTTCGTTGTGGTCGGGTTCCGGCTCGTGGAAGGTGAGCCCTTGGGCCACATAGAGCATGGCCACCTCATCACTGGCGGAATTGCTGAGGTCCATTTCCAGGATCGGTGTCCACCGTTCGGCTTCGATCCCGACCTCCTCGCGCAGTTCCCGCTTCGCACTTTCCAAGGCTGGTCTGTCCCGCCGTCCGCCACCCTCGGGGATCTCCCAGCTGTACACATCCAAGGGGTACCTGTACTGGCCCACGATCCAGGTGTTCAGGTCCTCATCAAGCGGTACTATCCCTACGGCGAGGTTCTTGAAATGCACCACGCCGTATATGCCCGGCGTGCCGCTGGGGTCCAGCACTTCATGGTGGCTCACGGCGATCCATGGTGTGCTGTACCGTTCCTCCACGCTCAAGGTCTTCCAAGGTCCTCGTTCCTCCATGGTCCGCTGTTCTCGTGCCGGCCGAAGATAGCCGATGGTGCGAGCGGGGACCGGGTGGTGGGTGCCGTAAATTTGCCGCATGTCAGCGCGTATGCTCAAGGTCGGCGATCGGGTGGCCTTCATCGACGAGGTGGGAGGCGGCGTGGTGCTTTCGGCGCCGGTGGCCGGACGTGTGAGCGTGCGCACGGACGATGGATTCGAGCTTGTACGCGGAGTGAAGGAGTTGGTGCCATATGATCCCCATGAAGCCAAGTCCGCCTATTCGATCTCCGATCACCAGGCCGGCATGGTGGCTGCGAACGATGCGCTGGAGGAGAAGCGTCGAAAACGTCCGGGTATCCGTCCGGGAAAGACCCCGAAGAAGCCGGAGGATGCCAGCGTGGCCGAGGTGGACCTGCATTTGCACGAGCTTGTGGAGGATGAGACACGCTTGGGGCAGGACGAGAAGCTGCGCTATCAGTTGGCCTTCTTCGAGCGCAGGTTGGAGGCGGCCATTCGGGACGGGAAGAAGAAACTGATCGTGATCCACGGTGTGGGCGAAGGTGTGTTGCGGGAGGAAGTGCGCAAGGTGCTCCAGTACTACGAGAACGTACGCTTCCACGATGCCGATATGCGTCGCTATGGCGCCGGTGCCACGGAAGTACTGATCTTGCGCCACTGATCCGGGTATTCAGGATCCGACGTTCATTGATATCCTGTGCATCGCTCCGTCGCTCCGTGCCGCAAGGTGCGGGGAGGAAAGTCCGGGCAGCGTAGGGCAGCGTGCTTCCTAACGGGAAGGGGGCCATTTGGTGACGGGTGGTCCATGGAAAGTGCCGCAGAAAGGGAAACCGCCGATCCACCGCAAGGTGGAGGCAAGGATGAAAAGGTGGGGTAAGAGCCCACCAGTGTTCCTGGTGACAGGGCAGCTTGGTAAACCCCACGCGCTGAAAGACCATGTATACCGGGTGTTCCGTATTGCCGGAACGTGGAAAGCCCGTCCTCCCGATGCATTTCGGGATCCGGAGGGTAGGTCGATAGATCCCGTCGGCAACGGCGGGGCCAGATAGATGGCGGAGACCCAAGGTGGGGACAGGACCCGGCTTATAGATGCACAGGCCTTATGAAGGGTCCTCTTCCGGTCGATCGACGGGGAGGGGGCCCTTCGCCATTTCAGGGCACCGATCAGGCCTGACCAGTACCTTCAGCGCCGATGTCGGGGACCCGTGCGCCAGTTCATCGAAAGAGACGCCCGTGGCGCTTGCTGCTGGTATTGGTCGTTCTCCTTGTTGCCATGGAAGTGCTCCTCCGTGGGCTCTTCGGGTTCTGCGATACCGTTCTCATGCGGGCCGACCCGAACTACGAGTACATCGCCCAACCATCCCAGGATCGATGCAGGTTCGGCAATCGCATCGTGTACAACTCCTTGTCGATGCGGTCGGAAGAACCCGACACCAGCGGCATCCTCATCCTGGGTTGTGGCGATTCCGTGATCAATGGCGGTGTGCTCACCGACCAGGACTCCCTGGCCACTGAGCATCTTTCCCATGACCTGTCCGCAGCGCTGGGAAAGCGGGTACAAGTGCTGAACCTTTCCGCCGGTAGCTGGGGGCCGGACAACTGCGCCGCGTACTTGAGAAGTACTCCTGTTCCCGCGTTCGAAGCGCTGGTCCTCTTCACCAGTTCGCATGATGCGCACGACAACATGAGCTTCAAGCCCGTGGTCGGTGTGAACAAAAGCTTCCCATCGGAACAGTACTCCAGTGCCCTTGTGGAATTATGGGACCGCTATCTCCTGCCAAGGATCAGCAAGGAACCCGTCGATGCGGATGGCCAACTGGGTATTGATAAAGGTGGTGATGGCTTCAATCCCGGTTTCATGGGACTGAAGGACTACGCGGATCGGCGCGGCATTCCGTTCATCATCTTCCTGCACGCCGACATGAATGAAGTGGTGAGCGGTAGCTATGATCCCCAGGGCCAGGAGATCATCCGTTTCGCTGAAGCACATGGTATCCACTTGATCAAGGACCTGGACCATGGCGTGGACCGGGACATGCTTCGCGACAAGATCCACCCCAACGAAAGCGGCCAATGGAAGATCGCCTCCATCGTGCTTTCGGAGCTCCTCTCGAGCGATACGCTTCTCGCCAGCCTGCGCTGAACGCAAGATGCCTTGGTACGTCGCGTTTCTTCGGGCACGGGATCTGCCCACAGCAGCCAGTAACTTCGCAGCGTGCGTTATACACTACTCCTCTTCATCGTGCTTATGGCCTTTGGTGCGGCCAACGGGCAGGAACTGGTCACCATACACGGCAAGGTGATCACCTCCACGGACCAACGTTCGTACTACGACCTCATGATCGTGAACAAGCGGACGCGCTCCGGCACCTTCGGGAATTCCGACGGCACTTTCACCGTATACGCTCGGCGCACCGATACCTTGATGATCGGTTCCGTAGGGCACCGGACCAAGGTGCTGTGCCTCGCCGACAGTGTGGAGAAGGGGATCTACGATATCACCCTTCGCTTGCAGCCGCTCAGCTTCCAACTTGCCGAGGTGGAGATCCTTCCGGAGCG